>DATIDO010000574.1:0-3288 GCA_035456245.1 Polyangiaceae bacterium | reverse complement strand
GGCGATGACGATCCCTTCGAACTCGTCCGAATCTTCGAAGCGACCGGCCAGGGTAGCCAAGCCATCGTCGGCCTCGAACTCGCGCATCGACAGAACGACGAAACCGAGCGCCTCGATGAGCTGTTCCGCGGGTCCGAACTGGGACCAGAGGGCCGGCTCGATGCCTTCGCCAGTCTTGTATCCGGCGAACAGCTCGTTGCGGAACGACTCGATCACCGTGTCGAAGGCGACGGCGAAATGGCCGAACTCGGCGCGCCGAGCGAGCGAGAGCAGGCTGCGACCGAGCGCCCAGACGGCCCCCAACTCGCGACCGCTCGAGCTGGCGCGGCTGGGCGCCCCGTAGAACGCGCGAAAGAGCTCATAGGTGCCATCGACGAGACAAAGACGAGCGGACACGATGCGAGGCTCCTGGGACGGTGACGGTTCCGTGAAAATAGAGAGGGGACGGGCCGACCCTTGCACTCCGCGCCCGGGCTGGGAATGATGCGCCGGATTCCTGGAGCCATCATGACCAAGAGTATGCGGATTCTTCTGACGCTGGCACTGACGGCCAGCGTGCCCGTCGCGAGCTGCACCCTGATCACCGAGATCGACCGCAGCAAGATCGACGCGGACGGCGGCGGTGAGGGCGGCGTTGGCGGTCAGGGTGGCGAAGGCGCTGGCGGCTCGCCGACCGGTGGTCAGGGTGGCGAAGGCACCGCTGGCGGCGGCGCTGGTGGCGGCGGCGCGACCTCCTGACGATTCGGGATTACGTCGGCGTGCGCCGACGGCGGACCCCATAGCCGAGCACGGTTAGACCGAGGCCCAGGGCCCAGTAGAGCTGGGACCCTGCCTGGGGTGACGGTGCGATGCTGGCCGCCCCGCAGCCGTACTTCGTGTCCGGCTGGCAGACCTCGGTCTCGTTGGACGGATCGTTCGGATCGGTCGGCGGATCGGCGGCCAGCTCGGCCTTGTCCGCGATGCCGTCGCCGTCGATGTCGGAGTCGTCCTCGAGGCGTTGCAAGTAGTCGCGCAGCTCGTCGTCGTCCCCTGGCTTCCCCAGGTTCTCGACGAACGGCTGGTGGGCGTTGCCCCCGTTGCCCGGGTTCGACTCGTGACAGATCGTGCACTGCGGAGTGCAGAGCATGTTCAGCTCGTCGGCCACCACGGAGGGGTAACTGGGCGAGGCCACAGCCAGCGCAGGGGAGCCGAGCAGGGTGAAGGTCGCAAGGAGGAGAGGAGTCTTCTTCACGTGCCATTTCCTCACAGATACAGGTGGAGTTGCCCGAGTATGGTGAACGGATCGTTGCTTCGCGCGACCGCATCCGTGCGGAACTCGAACTGCTTGAAGAAGAACCAGTCGAAGCTCAGCCAGCCGCCGAAACGCGGATCGCCGTGTCCGGGCGAGATCGGCGCGCCGATCGCAGCGCCTTCGTCCAACACCTCACCGGTCAGCAGGATGTGCAGGCCGCGCACCACCTCGTAGTTCGCCTGAGCGAAGCCGACGTAGCCCGCGTCCGCGTTCGTGCGGAACAACGCGTCCACCTCGCCGAGGATGGTGAAGTTCGACCAAGGCGCGGCGCGCAAGGTCAAGCCGTGCGCCTGCCGGATCGAGTCGCGCTCGAACGTCAGGCGATCCCAGGCGGCATAGGTGACCTTGCTGCTGATCCCGGCGGCGACCTTGGAGAAGGCCAGCCCTTCCACGAACGCCGAATAGCCGCGCTCTCGCACGTCGTCGGGTCCCAGCTGGTAGTTGCCAGCGATACCCATCACCTCCGCGCGCATGTGTTCACCCAGGTAGGCGAAGGCCAAGCCGTGCTGCTGGTCCGACTCGCGGTCCGTGCGTGTGGCCTCGCGCACCCACATCGTGTGTTCGGGCACGCGTATGCCGAAGGGTAAGTTGAGGCGTCCGGCGCGTAACCAACCGCTCTGGCCGAATCGATAACCCGCGTAGTAGTTGCGGGCGATCATGTTGACCTGATCCTCTTGGCCGGTCGTGACCTGGGCTGCCCGAGCGTTGAGCGAGCCAACCGGCACCTTGGACAGGCCGATGCTGCCGCCGAGCAGGAAGCCGCCCAGATCGAGCTGACCGTACAGATCGGCCTGCATCACGGGGGCGATCTTGAACTCTTCACCCGTAGCCTCGGGGCGAATGACGTAGAGGTTGCGGTACGACCCGCTGAGTAGCAGCCCTTCGGGCGGCTCCCAGGCACCCCACAGCACACCAGGTGACGGCGGCTTCGAGTCGTCGGGGGGCGACCCGTAGTTCATCCGCAGCAACAGGTCGGCCGTCACCCGCCCGTAAGGCGTGAGCAGCTCACCACCACTCGGATCCGCATGACAGGTGGGGCAGCCGGTGTAACCATGCTGCAACATCCACGCGTAGGCGTGGGCCGCCCGAGGTGCATGCAGAATGGCGGCGAACACCAAGAGTCCGCAAAGACGCGCCCACACGCCCGAAGCTCTACACCCACGCCGGAGCTGAGACGCCGTCGTCTTCATTGCTCCCCACCTTTCCCGGGGACACGGCGACCGTCAACGGGCGCCCCGAAACGGCAGGAACCTCAATGATCGCGGGCCTTCAGCTTGGCCTTCACCTTCACCGTCTTGTCGACGCAGACGCCCAGATAACAGGGGACCTCGATGTTGAACTGGGTGATGTCCACCTCGAAGCGGCCCTGGACCAGGTAGTCCGAACCGGTGCGCTTGGCCTTGTAGGCGAACTGAGTCGGCTTGGTGACGCCGTGCAAGGTGAGCTGGCCAACGGCCGTCCCCTCGTACTCCTGGTTGTCGGCGGGGAGCTTGAGCTTGGTGCGCTCCACGGTCAGGCGGGCGGTCGGGTAGGTCTTGGTGTCGAGCGCCTTGCGCAGATGATCGTCGCGCAGGGAAATGCCCGTCTTCAGCTGGGCCAGTGGCGCCGTGAGGATCAGGAAGCCAGCCTCTTCGTGCAGAGTGATACCGCTTCCCTCGCCGTCGATGGTGAGTCCAGCCGGTCCGGCAGCACGAAACTCGAGCTCACCCGCACCCAACCCCTCGAAGGCTGCCTGCGCAGTGGCAACCACGCCGAGGCCGAGAAATAGCCCCGCCAGGGCCAAGCGGAACGAGCGAAGCTTCATGATGGAAGTGTCTACGATGCGACGCGCTCGCGCTTCCCCCCAGGCCGAGCTTGTGTGGATTTTGTGCCCGGCCGTCGCCGCCAGGCTGCAATATTCCATCGCTGCGCCAACCGCCCTCAGCGGGGTTCTGGCTCGGTGGGAGGCGGGTGAGTTGGGGCCAACTGGGGCGAGGAACCAGATGCGGCGTCAGGCC
>DATIDO010000573.1:0-2339 GCA_035456245.1 Polyangiaceae bacterium | reverse complement strand
ACGAGCTGCGGAGCATCGAGGGGCTCGAGCTGCGTCGTCTGGATCCAGCGCGGCTCTTGGGCGGCATCCGTTCGGAAAACCTGGGTCTCGACGACATCTACGGACAGCTGACTCAACCGGCCGGTCGCGCGAATGTCCTGCGCGCCGCCATCCTGCGCTCCGAAGGCGGCATCTACCTGGACATGGACACGATCACCGTCGCCGAGTTGGGCCCCCTGGCCCAGCAAGCGGGTGCATTCGTGGGACTCGAACACATCGCCTTGCCGCACGCCGTGCGCGCCAGCAAGAACCCGTTCGTCTGGGCCGCGGCCGTGGGACGGCGCGGAGTTCGCGACGCCTTTCGACGACTTCCGCATGGCTGGCGTGGCTTCCGTCGGATCGAACGCTTCTACCCGGCGGCGGCAAACAACGCCGTGTTGGCCAGCGCCCCGGAGCACCCGCTCTTGGTGCGACTCACCCAGGCGATGCTCGAACTCGACGAGGCCACACGCTTGCGTCGCTTCGCGCTCGGTACGCATTTGCTTCAGCGTGTGTTGGCCGTTGGAACCGAGTCCGACGTGCGTCAGCTCGACGCTCGCTACTTCTACCCGCTCGGCCCCGAAATCTCGGAGCATTGGTTCCGCATGACCGAGCGCGCTCCCGCGGTGGACGAGGTGCTCTTCCCCGAGACGTTGGTGGTGCACTGGTACGCCTCGGTGCGTACGGCGAACGTGGTGCCACTCATCGATCGGGCCTACGTCGAGCAGAACGCCGGACGGCAACTGTTCAGCGCCTTGGCGCTGCGCGTGCTTCGGGCCGATGCGGGCCCTGCGGGAGGAGCAGCCAGCTCGGGAGCAGCGGCCGCCAGCCCGTCCGGAGGCGCCGCCAGCCCGTCCGGAGGCGCCGCTTGAGTGCTGCGCGCCCGATCGGGCTCCTGATCGGCGACTACCTGCGCCCCAGCGAGACCTTCATCCACGATCAGCTCCAACACGCGCGCCGCACCGAGCCCTTCGTATGCGCGCGCCGAGAGTTGGCCGGGGCGCGGTTGGCCTTCCCCCACGAGCGTGTGCAGACGCTGCCGCGCTGGGAGGAGCTGTTCTTCAAAGCCACTCGCCGCTCGCCCACGTTCCTGCGCTACCTGCGTCAGCACCGCGTCGAGCTCTTGCACGCTCACTTCGGTTTGAACGGCGCTCACGCTCTGGAGTTGGTCGACACCCTGGGCGTGCCGCTGGTGGTGACGTTCCACGGCCATGACGTGGCGGGCCTTTTGCCGAAGAATCGCATGAAAATGCGGTACTTTCAGTATCAGCTGCTGCGCGACCGCTTGTTCGAGCGAGCGAGCCTGCTGCTCGCGGCTTCCCACGACTTGGCCCGTCGGCTGGTCGAGCTACACGGGGCTCCAGCCGAGAAGGTGTTGGTCCAGGCGCTCGGTGTGGAGACGGATCGTTTCGTCCCGCAGCAGCGCGACCCAGCGTCGCAGATCGTGCTGTCGGTGGGCCGTCTGGTGGAGAAGAAGGGCATCGAGTACGGGCTCGCGGCTTTCGCGCGGGCGCGCGCCGAGGCGCCGGGCGCGACCTATCGCATCGTGGGCGAAGGACCGTTGCGCCCCGCGCTCGAACGCCGAGCGGAAGAACTGGGGGTTCGGCAGTTCGTCGAGTTCTTGGGTGCACGCTCGCACGAGCAGGTGCGCCGCGAGATGGAGCGCGCCGACGTGTTGCTGTTGCCGTCGGTCACGGCGCGCGACGGCGATCTGGAGTCGGGGGTGATCGTGGCCAAGGAGGCGGCCGCGACCGGCTTGCCGGTGTTGGGCACGATCCACGGTGGCATCCCGGAGATCATCGAGGACGGCGAGACGGGGTTCCTGGCTCCGGAGCGCGACGTGGCACGCCTCGCTGAACGGCTCGAGGCGCTGCTGTGCGACGGCCCACTGCGTCAACGCTTCGGCCTGGCTTCGCGTCGCCGAGTCGAGCGGGAGTTCGACAGCGTGCGCCAGAACGAGCTGCTGGAGTCGCGGCTGCTCGATGTGCTGGCGGGCCGCCGCGCCACGTGAGGCTCCGGGGTCGGTTTTCTCGGTGGCGCGGGTGTGCTAGCCCGCCCTGACGATCCCGCCGAACTCGAGGCATCTCGACCCGACGATCATGAACGAATCGCCCCTTCGCTTGCCCATCTGCTACGTCAGCGACGCGCAGAACATCCTGCCGACGATCGTTTCCCTCTCGTCGTTGTTGGAGAGCCGTGACGCCGCGACCGCCTACGACGTCCACCTGATCATCACGGGTGAGAGCGCCGTGGCAGCCGCCGCCGTCGAGACACTTCGGCGCAAGCACCGCTCTTGCCAGTTGACGCTCATGGTCTCGCCG
>DATIDO010000572.1:0-6192 GCA_035456245.1 Polyangiaceae bacterium | reverse complement strand
GAGGACAAGCACCACCGCGAGAAGCGGGTAGGCGAGGTAGCCGAATACCTTCCAGGCCACGATCATGCCCAGCATCTGGTAGGCGCCAGTGCTGCGAATGGTGCGGAAGAAGTCGCCGAGCGTGTGCGGAAACAAGCCCTCGAGAACCGCCGCACCATCGAGCGGTGGGATCGGCAGAAGGTTGAAGACTCCAAGCAGCACGTTGAGGCTCAGGAGCACGGAAAGCGCCATGGCCACGGCGCCCAAGGCGCCACGCGCCTCGGGATCGCCCGAGGGTACGACCAGCTGATCGAGTCCCCCACGCGCGAACTCGAGCACACCACTGCCCACTAGGAGCTTCATGGATGCGAAGGCAATCAGGGCCAGGAGCAGGTTGGCGGCGGGGCCCGCGAACGACATGGCCGAGTACTTGCGAGGCTCGCGGCGAGCCCATTCCGGATCGTAGGGGGCCGACGCCCAACCAATCATCCACCCTGCGAGGAAGAAGGACAGGATGGGTACGATGACGAGGCCGAACGGCTCCCGACGAATGTGGGGGAGCGGATCGAGGCTCACCTGACCCCCCTCGTACGCCGTGCGGTCCCCGCCTATGTAAGCGAGGAACGAGTGAGCCGCCTCGTGGAAGGTCGTGCTGAAGAGAAACACCACGTACCAGACGAGCAAGCTGGCTATCGACGTGTGACCCATGCGCGCCTCCTGCTAGCTGGCCGCCCGTCTCCCCGCAACAGCTTCCAGTTCCCGACCCTGGTTGGTTCCAGCTTGAAGGGTATGCCCTCCCCGACCCTTGGTTGGGTTCGGAATGCATCGTCCGAGTTCCAAACCGCTCGTTGGTTTCGGGCCCCAAAGGGGCGGTCGGACGCCAAGACGACCCTGGTTCAAGACCCGACCCTGGTTGGGTTTCGAGGTCGAGCGGGGTGTTGGGATGGGGTTGGGGGGCGTCGTAAGGGGCCGAAAGGTGGGGGGTTCGGCACATTATTTTGCAACCTGCGTGCAGGATGCGAAAATGCTGCATCCGCCTGGCCCAGCGAGGTTCGGCTGCAAAGTTGGGACCGAACGAAGACGCGATGGGCTGGCTGAGAGACTTGATGGAGACGGGACGCCCGGCAGTCCCCAGCTTTGGCCGGTTGGCAGCGCTGGCGCTGACCGACCCAGGTTGGCCTTCCGAGTTTCGCATTCAAGAGCGCTCCTTATCAACGCTTTTCAGTAAGCTGGATCGCGGAATCGAACTCGAGTGGCTGCGGGACCGTCCGGAGGTCCAGCGCGTGTTGGCCAGTGTGATGGGCCGCCCCTGGGGTGATCTGAAGCCCCACCTCGTCGAGCCCGAACGCACGAGCGACGGTCGCCTGCTCCGCCTGCGCGACGTCCGCTACGCCCGAGCCATCGAGCTCACCCAAGAGGGCCTGCCCCCCGGGATCCCCCTGGAGCTCCAACACCCCGCCAGCTGGGGAAGCTCCCTCTGCTACTGGCACGCCCCGAGTGGCGCCGGCCGCTCGCTACTCGGCGCCTGGCTATCCGCCCGCGGACTCGCTCGCCACGTGCGTGTTCACTCCGCCGACGATCTGCGCGACCTCCCGCCGCGCGGCGCGCTGCTCATCGAAGTCGAGGACGACCGTCTCCAGCTGAGCATCGACGAGCCGCTCGAGTCGAAGCTGCGCCTCGGCCAGCGCCCGATTTGCTGGGCCGGAGCCCGCACACCTGTGTTCGCCCGCGCAGCGGGCGACGTCGTGCAGAGCGCAGCGGGCAGCGAGGCTATTCCGAGCGCAGCGGGCGACCTAGTGCAGGGCGCAGCGGCCAGCGAGGCTATTCAGGGCGCAGCGGCCAGCGAGGCTATTCCGGCCACTGCGGCCAGCGAGGCTGTTCCGGCCACTGCGGGCGACGTCGCACAGGGCGCAGCGGCCAACGCTGTGCCCCCGCTCCACCCCATCGGATCCCCCCCAACCTCGGCCTACCTGACCGATCTCGCCGGTTGGCTCGACGAGAGGCTGGGCGACGAGGGGCACTTCGACGTCGAACGAGCCGAGTCCTGGATGCGCCGCGTGGTTCTCCCGCGAGGCGGCGCGCGTACCTTCGGAGAGACGCTCGGCTGGCTCGGCTTGCTCGACGAACTGCCGGCGCGCTCGCTTTCGCAGAGGTCGATCGATGAACTGCTCGAGCTCTGGCTGAAGCGTCGGCTCCGTGACGGCGACGCTACGGACACTCCGCGCAAGCTGACGGACCACGTCTACTTCGAGCTCACCGAACTCGCCGCGCGCTGCCTGCTGGCACGCCAGCCTCTCGGTGGCGCACGTTCGCTCGACGACTGGGCCGAGTTGCTGCGCGGCGATCGCCAAGAAGCCCCCGATCCGAGCTGGTTCGGCGCCGCCCTGGCGGAGAAGAGTCCGCTCGATCGAAAGGAACTACGGCGCCTCACCGAGCGACTCCCACCCGGAGCCTACCAGCTGGTGCGCGCCCTCGAGCGCGCCGACGTGCTCCGCCCGAGCCAGACCTCCGAGCTGCACCGCCTGGGTCCGCCCTTCCTCACGCGCTGGCTCGCGCACCGAGCGGAAACCCACGCCCTCAGCCGCTCGTCCTACGCCTGGGGCCGCGCGCTGCGCGCTGCCGATCCAGCGCTCGAACTGGTCCCCGCATCCCTACGTTCTCTCTTGGCGCGCGACTTCGCTGCGCTGAGCCAACTGCTCGACGGTTGGGACAGCGAAGAAACGGACGAAGAAGCGCTCGATCGGATCGCCGCCTTGGAGGCCGGCTGTCTGTGCGCCGGTCTCGCCGAGTTGTGTGGGATCCGACTGCCCGACGAACTGCGGCGCGAGCTGGTGCTCGAATCGGCTCGTTTCGTCGTGCCCTTCGACGACACTCTGGAGCCACGCTTCGTGCCCGCCCGCAGCCCGGAAGGCATCTACGACCGCGACGCCTGGCTGCTCGCCTGGGCAGCCCTCAGCGAGGCGCACGCTGCGCTCCCCGTACTGCTCCGCCCGCTCGAAGATCCCGCACGAGCCAGCGCCTTGCTGGACGCGGCGTTGCGCCTGGCAGCGCGAACCACGGCGGAGGCGGCGCGCTCGCTGGAACGGGCGCCCGGGGCGGATGCAGAGCCGCTACTGAGCCCCGTATTCCAGGCCGGGCTGTTCGTCTTGCTCGATCGTCTCCCTCACGATTCCGGCAGCCCCCACCCGAGCCCCGTCTCTCGGGCGCTCGACATCCTCTTGGACTCCGCGCCCGCGTCCGCGGAAACCCGACTCGCTCGGCGTCGCGAGCTGGATGCACTCGTACCCCTCGGCGGCCTCCGGCTACTGGCTGCCGTCGCCAGCTCGCGCAGCATCGCCAGCGCGCGCCTCCACGAGGCCCTCGCGCTCCTCTACGCCGACGCACCCGACTTCGTCCCGAACCAACCGACGGACTTCGCCCGAGACCTCTGGCGCGCCCTCGATACTCGCGCACTCGAGGCGCGAGTCCTCCTGGGTTGGTGGATCGATTGGAGCGCCTTGCTTCCTCACCAGTTCGCGCGCTGGTTGGACGCCACCGCCTGCCCATTGCCGAGCGAAGCCGCGCGCCATCTGCCACTCAGCCTCCTCGCATCGCTGCTCGAACGTCGCGGCGCCTCCGCGCTCTCGGAAAGCGCCTGGCGCATCATCGGCGAACGAGCTCCGCAGAGGCTCGCCGATCTCCTCGCGGCCACCGTGCGCAGGCTCGCCGATCTCGTCGGGGCCGCCACGCGGCGCGCCGACCACGAACTCTTGCTGCGAATGCTGCCAGCCGCTCGTGGAGCGGCACAGCTGCCAACGATCCGTTCGCTCCCCGGTGCTCCCACCCTGCTCGAGCTACCGCGCGAGAGCCTGGACTCTCTTCGGCGATTCCTACTCACCACGAGCGCGGATCGAGGCGACGGCTCGACCGAGGCCGCCCTGCTGCTCGAGCGCCTCGAGCTGGGCATGCGGCCCATCTGGAGCGCCCAGCGCCACTGAGCGAGCCCCAGCTGCGCGGACCGATCTCGGGCCCCGGTCCATTCGTCCCAGGGGCCCCCGACCGAGCCTTCGACGTCAGCCCGGCTTCCGCTCGACCAAGCTCGGCGCCGCGCGGAAACGTTCGCCGTACTTCGCCTCCAGCTTGCTCAAGCGCTCGAGCACGTCCGCCACACCGCGCTCGCGCACGTACTGGAAGGGTCCCCCCAAGAAGGGGGGGAATCCGAGGCCGAAGATCGCGCCCACGTCGCCATCCCGCTCCGAACGCAGGACGCCATCGCCCAAGCAATGAAACGCCTCGTTGACCATGGCCAGCAGGCAGCGCTCGGCGACGTCCTGCCGACCGCCGTGCCCTTCGCCCAGTTCGGCCCGTGGCTTCACGCCCAGATCGTCGTAGACGCTCTCGTCCACCGGGCGCTTGCCCGAGTGCTCGCCGACGTAGTCGTAGAAGCCCTTCTTGGCTTTGCGCCCCAGTCGTCCGCGTTCCACCAAGCGCGCGAACTGCGCCGGCGCCTTCATGCGCGCACCGAACGCGTCTTCGAGCGTGTGGGCCACCTTGTTGCCGACGTCGATTCCCACCTCGTCGAGTAGGAGCAGCGGCCCAACGGGGAAGCCCGCCTTCACCAACGCTCGATCGATTGCCTCGATGGTCCGCCCTTCGAGGAGCGCGAAGGCGGCCTCGTTGAGGTAAGGACCGAGGATGCGCGTGGTGTAGAAGCCGGGACCATCGGACACGACGATGACGGTCTTGCCCTGCGCTTTGCCGAAGGCCACGGCCGTTGCCGTTGCCCAGTCGGCGGTCTTCTCGGTCGTGATCACCTCCAAGAGCGGCATCTTCTCGACCGGAGAGAAGTAGTGCATGCCGAGCACCCGCTCCGGGTGCGCGGACCGCTCGGCGATGCGCCCGATCGGTAGCGACGACGTGTTGGAAGCGAAGATTTGCCGTGGCTGAGCGTTCGCCTCGGCGTCGGCCAAGATTCGCTGCTTCAGCCCCAAATCCTCGAACACCGCCTCGATCACCAAGTCGGCTGCGCCGAGCCCCGCCGCGTCCCGGGTCGCCGTCAGGCGCCCCATCGTCTCGGCGCGTTCCCGTTCACTGAGCTGCTTGCGCTTCACCTTCTCGCCCAGGCCTCGGTGCACGGCCGCCAGGCCCGCCGACAACGCCTCGTCCTTCAGATCCTTCAAGCGAACGAAGGCTCCAGCGTCGAGCGACACGCTGGCGATGCCGGCGCCCATCAGACCAGCGCCCAAGACGGCCACCCGCTCGACGCGATGCGCCTCGACCGGTGCCTTGGTACCCGGATCCTTCTTCGAGGCTTGTTGGGAGAAGTAAACGTGACGCAGCGCACGCGCCTCACTCGAAACCACCAACTCCCCGAACGCGACGGCCTCGGCCTCCAGCCCCGCGCGCATCCCGCGCTCCAGACCGAGACGCACGACGTCCAGAATGCGCTCCGGCGCCGGGTAATTTCCCTGTGTTTTCTCGAGCAGGCGCTTCTTCGCCTGGTCGAACACCAGCTTGCGACCGAGTGGGTTCTCGGCCATCGCCAACTCGCGCAGCTCGTCACCGTCGAGCAGCTGCTTCAAGAAGGCGAGCGGCTTCTTGGCCGCCTTGCGTGCTTCGGCCAGCGCCAGGGCATGCCGTACCGCCACCTCCACCACGATCGAGGCCGGCACGAGATCGTCTACCAAGCCGGCCTTCAGAGCGCGCCGTCCATCCAGTTGCTTACCGGTCAGCAACAGATCGAGCGCCGCTTCCAAGCCGACCACGCGCGGCAATCGCTGAGTCCCACCCATGCCGGGCAAGATGCCGAGTTGAACCTCCGGCAGGCCGAGCTTCGTCTTCTTGTCGTCCGCGGCGACGCGACCGTGCGCCGCCAGTGCCAGCTCCAGGCCGCCACCGAGGCAGGCGCCCGCGATCGCAGCCACGACCGGCACGCGAAAGTCCGCGATCTTACCAGCGGCTGCTTGGCCCACCCGAGACAGGTTGGCCGCCACTTCGGCGGCACTGACCTGCTCGAGCATGCCGATGTCGGCTCCGGCGATGAAGTTGTCCTTCTTGGCCGAGGCCAACACGACCCCGCGCACACCCGTGTCCGCCGCGAGCCGCTCGAAGAACGAAGAGAACTCGTCGGCGAAGCTCTGGCGCAGCGTGTTCACCGCCTCACCCGGCGCGTCGAACCACACGACCACGACGCCATCCGCGCGCCGCTCCAGCCGCAACATCCCCTGCTCGGTG
>DATIDO010000571.1:0-2058 GCA_035456245.1 Polyangiaceae bacterium | reverse complement strand
GACTTCGTCATGAACCACACCTCCGATCGGCACCCGTGGTTCAAGTCAGCCCGCCGCGGCACGGATGATCCCTACCGCGACTACTACGTGTGGAGCGCGACCGAACCCAAGTCGACCCGCAAGGATGTCGTCTTCCCCGATCAGGAGGACAGTATCTGGGAACTCGACCCGAAGACCAACGAGTGGTACCTGCACCACTTTCTCAAGCATCAGCCGGACCTCAACATCACCAATACCGAGGTGCAAGAAGAGATTTCACGCACCCTTGGGTTCTGGCTGGAACTGGGGGTGTCGGGCTTTCGGGTCGACGCTGTCCCGTTCCTGTTCGCCAAGGACTCCGCGCCGGGGGACACCGGTGCGTTCGACGCCAACCAGTACCTCGGCGACGTCCGCAACTTCGTCACCCGCCGACTCGGGGATGCGGTGTTGCTGGGTGAGGTCAACCTGCCATACAAGGACCAGCTGACGTTCTTCGGTGGGCCCGACGGTGACGGGCTCAACATGCAGTTCGACTTCATCGGCATGCAGGCCATGTACCTTTCGCTCGCCCGTGGCGCGGCCGGTCCAATCGCAGAGGCGTTGGTACAACGACCGGCACTCGACATTACGAGCCAGTGGGCCAACTTCGTTCGCAACCACGACGAGCTCACCCTCGACAAGCTGAGCGACGATGAGCGCCAAGAGGTTTTCGACGCCTTCGGCCCCGAGCCGGAAATGCAGCTTTACGGACGGGGGCTTCGGCGACGGCTGCCGTCAATGCTCGGCGGCGACGAGCGGCGCATGCGTATGGTCTACTCGCTGATGTTCTCGCTGCCAGGCACTCCCGTCCTCTACTACGGCGAGGAAATCGGACTGGCCGAGAACCTTGACATCCCCGGACGGCTTGCCGTGCGTACCCCCATGCAGTGGACCGGCGGCGACAACGGCGGATTCTCCAACGCGCCGAAGCGGCGGCTCACCCGTGCCCTCCCCGACGGTCTCTACGGCCCGCAGCGCGTCAACGCCGCCGACCAGCGCCACGACCACCAATCCTTCTGGTGGTTCATCCGCAACCTGATCTATACGTATCGGTCCCAGCCTGAGATCGGCTGGTCGACGCCCGAGATCCTCAAGCAACCCAACGAGGCGGTCCTTGCCCACGTGTGTCGGGAGAAGTCCGGATGGGTGATGGTCGCACTGCACAACTTCGGGTCGGACGGCTGCATGGTGCCGATTCAGCTCGAGGACGCACAGCCGGGGTCCATCCTTGTCGATCTGCTCGACGGTCTTTCCGAGCACGCGCTCGACGCCAAGGGCCGCATCGAACTTCGTCTGGAAGCCTATGGCTATCGATGGCTGCGACTACTGCGCGCGGAGGACGGCCCGATCATCTGAGCCGGCCAGCCGGGGAACGTTTTGTTTCGCCTGGCGGTAGGCCGTGGGCAGCAAGCCTCTTTTCGTTGTTCAGTCGCGCGCGAGGATGGCTCCGAGTCGTCGCTCCAAGTCGACGTATGCGTCGTCGCCGACGTCGTAGGTCACCTTGAAGATCTGTCCGCCGGTGAACGAGAACCCGGGGGAGTACTCGGTCGATACGGGGTCGGCGCTGTCACGTCCGACGGCCACGCCCTCCCCGCACAGCGCGTAGTGGCCGCTCTGGGTTCGGAAGTCCGCCGATGCGACGGCCTCGTCGTCAACATAGAGGCTCATCGTCCCGAGCACCTCGAGCTTCTCGCTGATGGAGCTTTTGGCGAAATCCACTCCAATGACATGCTTCCCCGACGCGGGCGCCAGACAACTCAGCTTCTGTTCCGGTGCGATGCCGAGGAAGTTGTAGACGAACTGCAGCTGACCGTCCTTCACGAACATCGTGTACCCGCCGAAACGTGAACCCTGCGAGACGATCACGCCCTGGGTGGCTTTCGTGAACCCGACTTCGGCGAGGATCTTGAACGATGCCCCGAGTGTTCTGGCGGCCGATGCCTCCGGAACTTCGCTCGTGTCAGGGTAGTAGGTGTAGCGGCCGTCCTCGGGCGGCGTCACCTTATATTCCAGGGCGTGAATCCCCTCCACACCATAGTC
>DATIDO010000570.1:0-3397 GCA_035456245.1 Polyangiaceae bacterium | reverse complement strand
AGTCGACCTCGCCGACAGCGGAGGCCGCCTCAGCCCGCGGTGACGTGTCGGCGAGCCCGGCGGAGGGCTCCGAGTCGAGCACGACGGCAGTGGTCACCAACACCGCTGCGGTGGCTGCCCGTCCCGCGGCGCCCCCGGCTTCTTCGCCAGGTGAGGGGAAGAGCCGCGGCTGGCTGGTGGCAGCTCTTGTCGTAGGCGGCGTCACGATCGCGCTCTTGGCCGGCCGGGGTGGCAGTGCCCCCAAGAGCGAAGGCGCTTCGGCGGTGGAGCCAGCGGCCGAGCCAGCAAGCCTCACCACGCCCGAAGCAGCGCCGGCTGATGCCGCGCCGGTCGATGCAGCGCCGGTCGATGCAGCGCCGGTCGAGGCAGCGCCCACCAACCCGGCGACCAACGACGTCGAGCTGTCACCGGTGCGTGTCGATGCGCCCGCTACGGCTCAGCCCGCGACCGCTCAGCCCGCTAGCGAGCCGAGCACGACGCCCAGCGTCGCCGCGGCGACGTCAGCGAAGCCCTCGACGACGACGCCCGCCACCGCGCCCACCGCGCCCAGCACGTCGAAGACCGCTACGCCGGCAACCAAGCCCACGACTCCAAGCGCCGCAACGCTCGCCCTGGCCAAGCAGGCGGACGAGCTCTGGGCCGCCGGCGACCAGAAGGAAGCTGCGGCGCTCTATCGGCGCGTCGTGGCCGAGCTGGGCACGGATCATTTCATTGGTCAGCGCGCGGCTTCGCGTGTTGCCCGCGCCGAGCAATCCCGGACGACCGAGTGAAGCTGAGCTATTTGAAGTCTTCGTTGGCCCTTTTGGTGGGGCTCTCCTTGGGTTGTAGGGCCGGCGAGTCGAAGGACTCGGCCGCGAGCAAGCCGCACCTCGCGATGATCGATCTGCGCGCCGGACTCTCCGAGTCCAGCGAGGGAGGCGCGTTGCTCCCGACGCCGGCGACGCAGACCTACACCGGTCTGATTCGCGGCGCCGAGCGCTGGACGAAGGATGCCAACGTGGCGGGCGTGTTCGTCCGCATGGGCAGCCAGACGATCTCGCTCGCGCGCGCCATCGAACTCTCCGAGGCCCTGGGCGCGCTGCGCAAGGCGAAGAAGACGGTCACCTGTCACGCTCATTCGATCGACAACGGGTCGGCCGCGTTCTTGCGCGAGTCTTGTGACGAGCTGTGGCTGAGCGCTGCCGGTGACGTGGAGACCGTCGGCATCGCCGCGCAACTGACCTACCTGAAGGGGGCGCTCGACAAGCTGGGCGTGCAGGCCGACATGCTGGCCATCGGTCGCTACAAGAGCGGAGCCGAGGCGCTGACGCGTGAGGGCCCGAGCGAGCCCGCGGCCGAGAACCTGACCCAAATGCTCGGTGATCTGCGCGGCGTTTGGCTGGCTGCCGCGACGCGGGGTGCCGGAGACCGCAAGGCAGCGCTCGAGCGCGCACTCGAGGACGGCCCCCACACACCGGACGCCGCGCGCGAGCTGGGGCTCGTCGATCGAATTGGTTACGAGGACGAGGCGCTGAGCGCCGCCAAGAAGCAAGCTGGCGTCAGCGAGGTGGTGACCGTGTTCGGTCCAGGCGCCGAGGGGCAGAGTGGCGGAAGCGTCGGCTCCGCGCTGCGTTCACTCTTGGGCGCCGAGCGGGGCGGGACATCGCGCCCCCACGTCGCCGTGGTGCCCATGGTCGGTAGCATCACGGTGAGTGGCAGCGGGCCGTTCTCCGAGGGGGGCATCACCTCGGACGCCTACGTGAAGCTGATCAAGCGGTTGCGCGAGGATGCCAGCGTGCGCGCCGTGGTGGTGCGCATCGAGTCGCCGGGAGGCTCGCCGCTGGCCAGCGATCTGATTTGGCATCAGCTGATGCTGACGCGCACCGTGAAGCCGGTGGTGGTGTCCATCGCCGGCATGGCCGCGAGCGGCGGCTACTACATCGCTTGCGCGGCTGACCACATCATCGCCTCGCCCTCCGCCATCGTCGGCTCGATCGGCGTGTTCGGCGGAAAGCTGGTGTTCGGCGAGGCGCTGGCGAACCTCGGCATCACCAGTCGGGATTTCCCCGCCAACCCCGACCCGGCTCTGGCCAAGCGCCCGACACACCTCTCGCCGCTCTCGCCGTGGGACGACGCCACGCGTGAAAAGGTGCGGCAGAGCATGCAGCGCATCTACGATCTGTTCTTGGAGCGAGTGGCCGAAGGGCGCCACAAGCGCAAGGAGGACATCGCGCCGAACGCCGAGGGTGCGATCTTCTTGGCCGAGCGCGGCAAGGAGCGCGGCCTGGTGGACGAGATCGGTGGATTGCGGCGGGCCATCGAGGTGGCGCGCGAGCGCGCCAAGCTCGACGCCGACGCTGGAGTCACGGTGGAGAGCAGTGAGGGGAGCTGGCTCGAGAGCCTGCTGGGTGGTGAGGCGAGCGACGACGCCATCGAGGCGGCGCTGGCCCGACGCATCACCGAGCGAGCCGAGAGCCGCTTGCTCGGCACACAGGGCGTGGTGCGCGAGCAGCTCGAGCAGTTCGGTAGCGTGCTGGGGCCCATGGCCGAAGGCGAATCGGTGGTCGCCGCCCTGCCGTTCGCCATCCGCATCCGCTGAAGGCGGGCTCGAGCCCGCCCACAGCAGAGCGCGTCTTTCGTCTCAGCCGCGCATCGCAGCGATGGGCGAGAGCAGGGCCGCTCGCACGGCCGGGAGCAGGCCGCCCAAGAAGCCCATCAGCCCACCCACCAGCACCGAGCCGACCAGGATCCCCGGTGTGGCCGTGAAGGAAAAGCTGATCTCCTGCCAAGTGGCGAAGTTCATCATCGAGAACTTCACCAAGCCCATGCCCAGGCTGCACAGCGCACCGAAGGCGCCACCGACCAGAGACAGGAAAACCGACTCGATCACGAAGGCCGTCAGGATCGAGAAGCTCGAGAAGCCCAGCGCCTTGAGCGTACCGATCTCCTTGGAGCGCTGACTGACCGCCGCGTACATGGTGATGGTCGCGCCGATCATGGCACCCAGCGAGAAGAACACCGTGACCATGATGCCGATGGCGGTGATGAAGATCGACGTATTTTCCGAGGCCTTCTCGTAGTACTCGGTCTCGCGAAAGGCCTGCAGGCCCAGCTGCTTGTCGTGCTCCACGGCCTCCTTGAAGCCGTCGTAGGAGCTCGCCGAGTCGAGCTGGACCAGAACCGACGAGGTGATGCCGGGGCGACCGAAGCTGGAACGCAGCGTGTCGGCGTCGACCCAGATTTCCGACTCGAACGAGCTGCCGTCCGACTCGAATACCCCGACCACGTTCACCGGGCGGTTCTTCTTCAGCTCGAAGCTCTGCCCCAGATCCATACCCAGGAAGCGACCCCGGACGCCCTTGCCGATGATGGCCTCGTCCGTGCCCGGGGTGGCGGGTCGCCCCTCGACCAGCTTGAA
>DATIDO010000569.1:0-7007 GCA_035456245.1 Polyangiaceae bacterium | reverse complement strand
CACGCCGTGCTTCTTGTATTTGCCCGACAGCGGGATCAGGTGCTCGACGACGCCGCCGCGCGAGCTGAGCGTCGCGCGATACTCCTGGGTCCACAGATCACAGCGCTGGACCGCGCCCGGAGCGACGGTCGCAGGCGCCACCACCTCGGGGCGCAGCGGCTGCAGGTCGGTCGAGCCCCCGCCTTTGCGTAGGAACACGA
Organism: Polyangiaceae bacterium; assembly: GCA_035456245.1. Lineage (GTDB taxonomy): Bacteria > Myxococcota_A > Polyangia > Polyangiales > Polyangiaceae > NIC37A-2. The sequence continues at coordinate 6,807 of DATIDO010000569.1, read as the reverse complement.
AGTAGAACAGGCCAAACAGGCCCACGAAGACGAGAAGGCGCGAGACGCGTTCCATTTTTCCGGAGGGACCCCGCTCGGCATGCCGAAAGCGGAGGAGGAGAGAGGGGAGGGTGGTTCGACCCCATCAGTGGGGCGCGGGAACCTTCGGCGGGGGCGGATCGTAGCCGCCGGGGTGAAAGGGGTGGCAGCGCAGGATCCTGCGTACGGCGAGCCAGCTACCGCGCAATGGGCCGTGCGTCGAGAGGCAGGAGATGGCGTAGGCCGAGCAGGTCGGAGAAAAGCGGCAGGATGGGCCGAGGAGCGGCGAAAGCAGGACTTGGTAAATGCGGACGAGACCAATCAATAGCCACGAAATCGCCGATGCGAGGGAGGCTACGAACCGGCTCAGCATTTTCCACCGGTGGGGGATGATTCACGCCTGGAATCCCGCGCAGCGGGAACGTCGCGTGCAGAGGCACCCTCGTGCGCAGCGGGAAGCTCGCGAGCAGTCCCTCCGCTTCGCCCGCCGCCGAGCTGAGCGACCACCTTCTGGATGCGCCGCCGCTCCGCAGTCCATTCGCCGACGACCCGCTCCAACGTCAGGCTCGGATCGTCCTTGCGGACGATGACGACCACGTCGAAGCCCGCCGGCAAGAAGGCCTCGGTGGCGCGAAAAGCTGCGCGAACCAGACGCTTCAGGCGATTGCGGCGGACGGCATTGCCGACGCGGCGTGTGGCGGTGATGCCCAAGCGCGAGCCCGCGATGGCGTCCGGCGAAGGCCGGAGCACCAACACGAAATGGGGCGTCGTGACACGACGCCCCTCGCGCTGGGCCTTCTCGAAGTCAGAACGTTTGCGGACACGTCGCTCGGGACGGAACCGCATGGCGCCTCGATTACTTCTGGTAAGCGGTGACGGCCAGACGCCAGCGACCGCGCTGACGACGGTTCTTGAGCACCTTCTTGCCGCCCTTCGTGCTGTTACGCTTGCGGAAGCCGTGGGTGCGGAGGCGGCTGGTGTTGCTGGGCTGGAAAGTACGCTTCGACATGGTGGCAGACTCCTCGGAGGAGCGGGATCAATCGGGTGCCGGGTATCTCGACGAGCGGTGCGCTCGGAAGAGGGGCGGCCCGAAGGCACGCCTACCCGGCGAAGGGGCGGGGAGTCAGCCACGCGCAGGCAGGCACGTCAAGTCCATCTGAAGGGGTTTCTTGCACGAAACTCGTTGCCCGGCCTTCGGGGCCGTGATAGTGCGCCGGTCCCATGCGCGACAACATTCGTCTCGTTTCGAGCGCCGGCACCGGCTTCACGTACTACACGACCAAGAACAAGCGCACCCAGCAGGGTAAGCTCGAGTTCAAGAAGTACGATCCCGTCGTTCGTCAGCACGTCGTCTTCAAAGAGCAGAAGATGCCGCCTCACTCCAAGTGAGCCGGTAGTCCTCTTCCTGCCCTCAGCCGAAGTCGGACGACCGAACCCGCCCCCATGGCCCACCGGGTCAGGGCGGGTTTTCGTGTTTTGTCCATTCGCAGGCCCGCCGGCGAGCAATATAGAACGACCGTTCTAAAATTGTTTTGCAAGAACGACCGGTCGTTCTAATATGGCGACATGAGCAAAGCCGACGACACCCGAGGCCGCATCCTGCATCAAGCCATCCGCTTGGGCTCACTGGTCGGGCTCGAGGGGCTGACCTTGGGCCGGCTGGCCGAAGAGCTGCGCCTTTCCAAGAGCGGCCTCTACGCCCACTTCGCCTCCAAGGAGAACCTCCAGGTGGCAGTGCTCGAGAACTACGCCGACGAGTTTCGGCGCAACGTGATCGAGCCGGCCATCCGCGAACCGCGCGGTGAGCCGCGCGTGGTCGCTCTCTTCGATCGCTGGCTGCGCTGGGTCAGCACCGATGGCCTTCCTGGTGGCTGCCTGTTCGTCGCTGCCGCGACCGAACTCGACGACCGCCCGGGCCCCGTCCGCGACACGCTCGTCCGCATGCAGCAAGCCTGGCTCGGTGCCATCGTCCGCTCGCTGAGCATCGCCCAGGACGAGGGGCATTACGATCGTACTCTGGACGCAGACCAGCTCGCCTTCGAGCTGAACGGGCTGATGCTGTCCTTCCACCATCAGTCGCGTCTGCTCCGCGAACCCGACGCCCTGGCGCGAGTGAGCCAAGCCTTCGCTGCGTTCCGCGAGCGAGCCCGCGGTCATCAGGGGCAGCCGCTGCGCTACCGCGAGCTGCTGCGCCACGCCGGTGTGGACGCCTGGGGCTCCGAATCGGGCGTCTGAGCGCGGCTGCACGATGAGCTCGGCGTTCTCCCACGCCGTGCTCCGCGTAGGCCGAGGCACCGGCGCGGTGAGCGAGGAAGAAAACCGAACGGTCCGCGTAGAACTGGCAGCCGAGTAGCCACGAGCGGATGTCGGAGCCGAATCAGCCAGCGAGCGAGGACGTCCTCGTGGTCGATCCCGAAACCCAGGCCCGGGCCTTGGTGCGGCGCGCGCTCGTTCGCGCAAGGGCACCGCTGGGCGCGCCGCGCGTCGTCGAAGCGCCCACGCTCCGGGATGCAGAACGGGCCGTGGAGCGGGCCGAACGCTTGGATCTGGTGGTTCTGGAGCTCGGCCTGCCGGACGGTTGGGCGCACGAGCTGATCGGTCGATCCCGAGCGCGCTTCCCGTGGGTGCGCTCGGTGGTGCACAGCCAGTTCGACGACGACGCCAACGTGCTGCGCGCGTTCGGCCTCGGTGCGCACGGCTACCTGCTCAAAGGTCACACGGAGGAAGAGCTGGCGGCCCTTCTGGGCGAGGCCGGCGGGCAACCTCCGGTCTCGCCGAATCTGGCGAGGCGGCTGCTCGAGACGTTTCGACAGCGAGTTCCCGAACCGAACCTCCCCGTCACACCCAAAGAGCTAGCGGTGGTGCAGCTCCTGGCCCGCGGCCTGACCAACGCCGAGGCGGCCCGCTGTCTCGGTGTGTCGGCGCATACCGTCTCGAGTCACGTGAAGAGCATCTATCGAAAGCTCGACATCTCGACGCGTGCCGAGATGACCAGCCTCGCCGCGCGTCACGGTTGGTCAGGGACTCTGTCCATCTGACGTTGGGCCATCCCTCGATCGGGGGATGGGGCCGCTTCGCTCGGATGGCTAAAGGTGCCGAGGTTGCCACCTCCGTGGGGAGGGCGAGCACACGCATTGGGAGAACTGCATGAAGAAACATCTAGGGAGGCTCGTCCTCGGCGCTCTGCTGGCGTCGACGGTCGTGGGCTGTGGAGCGGGGCCACGCTACGTGGCGACCTCCACGGCATCGAAGGGGCACGTGAAGTTCCTGCATTTGACGGCCGACGGTTCCAACCGCGGCATCATCAAGTGCGACATGGCCGAGAACGGCGACCTGTCGAACTGTCGCGACGTCGAAATCGTGCTCGAGGAGAAGTGACCATGAAGACCTATCTCGCTCTCGCATTGGCTGCGCTGGCGCTCGGAGGCTGCACCTCCAGGCAGATCGTTCGCTTCGAGGATCACCCGAAGCAGGACCAGACCTACGTCGAGACTCTGCGTCGCGACAACTACTTCTTCAATCAATCGCTCACGCACGAGTTTTGGCTCTGCAAGGACGAAGCCGCCAAGCTCGTCTGCAAGCGAACCTGCGACGGCGCCACGGATCTGGCGTGCCCCTCGGATTCCAACAGCGTGACGATCGCCTCGTCCAACGCCACGCCCTGAACGGAGTAGCCAACCATGAAGAACCGGAAAATGCTGCTGCTCGCTGGGCTCCTGGGCAGCCAGGCACTCGCCTGTAGCGCCCCCAACAAGATGCTGATCGGTCAGACGTTCGTCGGCGATGAGCGCTCGATCAAGATCCTCATGACCAAGCCGAGCGACGAGAAGAACGCCGTCGTCGATCAGTACGTGCGCGTCTGCTCGCTGCGTGATGGTCAAGAGGTCGACTGCAAGGACAGCCTCGTCCTGCAGAACGTGAAGCCGGGATCGCTCAACTGAGCCAAGGAGACATGAACATGCGAACCATCTGGAAGATTCTGGTCGCCGGTTTGGCTCTCTCGAGCGCCGCCTGCACGACACAAGCTCGCTCGGTCACGCACATGCGCGTCGCCAAGGACAAGGCCTACATCGCCTACGCAGAGTGGGACGAAGGGCTGCTCACGGGCTTCACCGGCAGCAACGACCGGTCGCGCGTGAAGCGCTGCGAGATCGCCGAAGACAACTCGATGAAGTGCGAGGAGGACGCGGACATCAACCGTCTGCTGAACCCGCAAGAGCAAGGCGCAGCACCCGCTCCGGCGGCGCCTGCCGAAGCCGCGCCGGCCGAGTCTGCTCCGGCCCCCGAGGGCGAGCAGCCTACGGCGAGCTGACGCCTCGAAGAAGGCCCTCGGCTGGTCGGGCTGGGGGCCTTCGGCGCGGGCCTTCGTGGTGAGCAACTGCGGAGGCAGCGCGGTCCGCCAGGCGCTGCATCGCCTGGCGCGGTATTTCGTGTAAACAGCGCCGATGGTCATGAGCCCGACCTCTCCTGTCGTCGCTGGGTCGTTTTTCTGGAGCCGACGCTGGTCGTGGCGCTGGACACTGCTCTTCCTGGCCGTCGCGTCATTCCATCTTTGGGTGCAGGCGCGCCTCTACAGCCCGTTCTTCGCAGACGACTCCTTCATTTCGCTGCGCTACACCGAGCGGCTACTCCACGGTCAGGGCCTGACCTGGGACGACTACGAACGCGTCGAGGGCTACTCGAACCTGCTCTGGGTACTGCTGTGCGCGATCCCGGGGCTGCTCGGGATGAACCTGGTCGTGGGAGCGCGGCTGTTGGGGCACGTCTCCTTGACGGCGGCCTTCGCGGCTTTGCTCTTCGTGGCTCGCCCACGAGAGCTGCGCGATGGACTCGCCCCCCTGCTGGCGTCATTGGCTCTGGCGGCGACTGACGCGGTGGCCGCTTGGGCTTGGGGCGGGCTGGAGAATCCGCTGGTCGTGGCTTGCCTCTTGTGGGGGATTGCGTGCGGGTTGCGGGCTACCGAGCGCCGCACTGGTGGGGCTGGACTACGGCGCTGGTCTTCGGCGTGTCGAGCTGGACTCGGCCGGACTCACCGCTCTTCGCTTTTGCAGTCGCGGTTCCGCTCGCTCTCCTGGCCGGACGACGCGGGAGGCGCAGTGCGGCCTCATCCTCGGCGGCGCGCTGTTCTTCATGGCGCTGCAGCTGACATTTCGCTGGTTCTATTATCGAGACCTGTTTCCCAACACCTATTACGCAAAGTTCGTCCTCAACGAGCACCGCACGCAACAGGGCCTCGACTATCTCCGTCTCAGCTTGGCGCCGCTGGCTTGGGCCTGGCTGAGCATCGCTAGCGCCCTGTGGCTCGTTCGCCGACGCGCCACGCGCGTGCTGGGGACCATCGTCCTGATCGGCGCGCTGGGCTGGACCTCGTACGTCGTGCGCATCGGCGGCGACATCTTCCCGGCTTGGCGTCATTTCCTACCAATCGCGGGGCTGGGCGCGCTGGCTCTCAGCATCTGGCTCGCTCAGCACATTCGGGCTGGGGCGATGCTGGCCGCCACGCAGCTGGGTGTGCTCGCGATTGGGCTGGCCCTCGTGGGGCACGAGGCGGACAAGCGCAACTGGGCCAAGGAAGAGACCTGGGAGTGGGACGGCGCCCCAGTGGCTCGGCTGCTTCGCCTATCCTTCGCCGACGAGAAGCCGCTCCTCGCCGTCGACCCTGCTGGCTCGATTCCCTACTTCTCTCGGCTACCGTCGCTCGACCTCATGGGTCTGTCGGACCGCTACTTGGCCCACCATCGCCCGGCGACGATGGGACAGAACATGCTGGGACACGAGCTCGGTGACGCCGGCTACTACGCCAAGAGAAACCCGGACATCGTGTGCTTCGGCATCCCGCCTTGCTTCCGCGAGTCGCAGTTTCCGGCGCAGCAGGCCTTCTCCCGTAGTGCCGACTTCCGCAAGCGATACGAATTGGTCGTGCTCGAAGCGCGGGCCGGCAAGCGCCCGCTGTTGGGTGAGCTCTGGTTCCGACGCGACGGCAAGATCGGCGTGCGGTATTCGGCCGACGCGATCGAGGTTCCCGGGTATCTGTTCGGCGGCTCACGCGAGAGTCCGATCGTCGGAGAACCAGGGGGCCTCGCCTTGCGGCTCGCCCCACGCCGCTCGGAACGTATCGATGAGCTGAGCGTCGGCGCTGGGGTATGGCGCGTGGAGGTCGAGAGCAGCGAGCCGCTCGCGCGCGTGGTCGTTCACGAGCGGAGGACGCGCCTGGTCGAAGGCCGCGACGTCCGAGACGTCCAGTTCGAGCTGAAGGAGCCCGCGCTGTTGGGCCTGGAACTCGGGGCCCGTGAGAGTGGCGCCGTGGTGCGCAAGGTCGTGTTGCGCCGCCTCTGAGCGGGCGCGCTCCTCTGCCGGCACGGCCTTCGGCTGGACGAGCGCGAGGCCTCTCGATTAGCTTCCTCGGCTCATGCTGCGTTCGCTCGATTCGAGGGGGGCCTGGGGTGCCCTGGCTGTAGGGATCGCCTGCGGGTTGGTGCTCGGCTGCAGCGGTGGCTCCGAGCCCGAGGTGCGGTGGCGTGAGCTCGAGCCGCGCTTGCAGCAGCGTGTTTGGCGCTCCGACGAGGGGCCGGAAATCGTCGAGCACGACGGCTTCTTCGATACCGAGCGCCAAGAGTGGTGCCACTTCTTGCCAGCCGAAGACGGTTTGTGGCGCTGCTTTCCGGGGCACGTCTTCGATGGCAGCCTGACGCTCTTTGCCGATGCCGACTGTCGGGACGCCATCTACCCAGTGGATGAGGATCACTCGCTCCTCCTCTGGTCGGAGTTCGGTTGCGGAGTCGTCCAAGA
>DATIDO010000568.1:0-10773 GCA_035456245.1 Polyangiaceae bacterium | reverse complement strand
GGGCAGACGGTGAAGACCATGCCGGCCTTCATGTACGTGCTGCTCTCGGCCTTGGGGCTGCTGTTCACGCTGATTGGCGCCTACGTCGGCGAGCGGGTCCAGCTGGGACCCACGAGTCGCGCGTGAGTCGGAGCGCGCTGCTTTCGAGCGCGCTCGTCCTGTGGGGTGGTCTGCTGGGAGCTTGCAGCCAGCAGCAGCGGGAGCGCGACGAGGCGCGGCGTTTGATTGCCAACATCGAGGCGGTGCGTGTGGCGCCGAACCGCGACAAGCCAGCTGCGTTCGCAGAACTCGGGCGGATGGATTGCGTGGGGGCCCCCGCGGCCTGCGCGCTCTGTCGTGATGCGTTCGGTGCCTACGTGAGCGCGCTGCCCGACTCCCTTCGTTTGCCCGAGCAGCCGGAGGCGCGCCGCCGCGCGCTCGAACTCGGAGCATCACGGCTGCGCGCTGCGCGTACGGCCATCGACGTGTGCACCACGGCCGAGTTCGAGCTGGCCAGGCGGCTGAAGCTCGAGGTGAGCGAGCACGAGTCGGTCGAGCGCGGCGCGAGCACCGCGGGTCAGTGAGCCCGCACCTCGGTGAGGCACTGCCGTTCGGCTCCGGCCTCGATCGTGAAGCGCCGGATGCCTCGCAGCTCATCGAGCTGCAGCACCGCGGGGTTGGGCCAGCCGCGGCGGCCTGGGCGGTAGACGTGCAAGCGTTCGCTTTCGCGCGCGTCGAAGCCGCGGACCGAGAGCGCGCCCGTCGCGTCGATGGCGCGGAGGATCTTCAGACCCGTTGGGGCGACAGCGAAGCGCAGCTCGAGGACTCCGTGGGGTTCGAGGCAGAACGCGGCTCGATCGACATCGTCGTCGAACAACGTCGCGGCATCGCCTCGTGTCCCCTGCATCGAGAGCCGAGGCGCGCGAGTTGGATCGGGCTCGCGAGCCAGGCCAGGCAGCCAAGGGCAGGTGACGCCGACGGCGACCACCAGCGCCCAACCCAGCCGAGAGCTCCAGCGTTGCACACCCGTCGTGTGCGCGAGCTGGGCCTTGCGTGTCCGCTCGGTCGTACGGGCCGGCGCGGTGGTATCAGCGAGTCCCGGGGAGCCCGTGGCTCCGAGCGAACGCGCCCATCGGGCCGCTCGCGGGAAACGCGTCGACCTTCCCAGCCAGGCGCCGAGCCACACCATGCCTGCGACGAGACCGAAGGGGAGCACCACGTCGCGGGCCAACACGCCGACGGCCGCTCCGTGCCGTGGCACCTCCATGGCATCACCATTCACCGAGACGAAGGCCAGCAGCAGGCTGCCGACGAGCGCGCTCACGCCCAGAGCTCCGAACCAGCGGGCTCGTCGAGCGTTCGCGAAGAGCAACGAGGCACAGACCACGCCTGCCAGCAGCGTCAGGCCAACGGCTACGGCTAGGCGCGGCCGAGTCTGGCGCGCCAGCGAGCGCACTTTGGCCAGGCTGCCGCGGGGGACGGCCAGGTACTCCGCGCGGTAGTCGTAGTTGAGCCAGATCGGATAGGTCTCGAGCGTCCTGCTCCAAGCGTCGAGCGGATGGCTCAGCAAGTAGGCTCGGTAGGCGCTGGCGCCGTGTTCGCGCAGCCAATCGCCGTACTGGGCGAGCGGTTCGCTATCGAAGTCGAGCCGCGCCGTGGGTCCTGTCGGCCGGCGCAGCAGGAGCTCCTTCGGCGTGGGCATACCCTGTTGGTCGCGGAAGTAGCCGAGCCGCTCGCGCACACGCAGCACGCGGCCGACGATCAGGTGATCGAGCGGGCGCAGGTGGCGACCCGAAGCGTCGTTGGAGCGCAGCGATGACCAGCCAATCAGCGTGAGGGCTGCCGAGAGGGCGATGACGACGCGCAGGTGCGGCAGCGCGAACCGGCGCAGGGACCACATCGAGCCGAGCGGAATGGCCAAGGCCAACCACAGGACCAGGTAGGCCATCGTGTCGCGCGTCGTGGTGCAGCCGAGCGCGCTCGCGCACAGGCCGAGGGTCCAGCCCCAGAGCGCGCGGCGCCGGTGACTCAGCCATGCGCGACCCCAGCCCAACGTGCAGGCGAACAGCAGGAGCAGCGCGGCGTGGCTCAGTGCTTCGCTGCGGATGGTGAAGGACCAGTCGTTCCAGTCGAGCACCAGCCAAAGCGAGAGGGTGGCGAAGGTGAAGGAGCCGAGCCGCCGCGAGCCGATCCAGCTCGCCACCTGCTGAGAGAAGCAGAAGCTGGCCACGCAGCTCAGACCCAGCTGGAGCCAGACGATCCACTCCTCGCGATAGGCGAAGAGCCGATGCACGGCGGGGACCAAGGGTGGCCGGACCCCCAGCCACAGGCGCGTGAGGTCGGCCCCGTAGGCGCTGTCCAGCCAGACGCCTTGGTCACCGGAGTGAACGGGCGCCACTCCTCGGTAGGCGGCGAAGAGCCAGAAGGTGAGACCGAGCGCAATCAGGGGGCGGCAAGCGCCCGTGAGCAGCGCGGACACCACCGCGTGGACCCGGCTCGGCCGGCCGTGCTCGCTCACGACCTTACTTGCGGCCCTTCTTGCGGGCGTTCTTCTCCGCCTTGCGGGCGTTCTTCTTCGCGTTCTTCTCGGTCTGGCTGAGCGTCTTCATCTTGGGCACTGCCGAGCCCGCGCCTGCTCCACCGGGGAAGCCACCCATGCCCGGGAAGCCACCCATACCGGGGAAGCCGCCGGGCATGCCGCCACCCATACCGGGGAAGCCACCCATGCCGGGCATCCCGCCCATACCGGGCATGCCGCCGCCCATCAGCGAGCCCAGATCGGGCATGCCGGCCGGCATCTTGCCGTTCTTCATCGCGCGGCGAACGTTGCGCGCCATCGCCAGATTCTTCAGCCCCGGGATGTTGCCGAGTAGCCCGCCGCCACCGCCCTGACCGAAGCCGCTCATCATCTGCTGCATGAAGAGGAACTTCTGCACCAGCTCGCTGACGGCCTGCTCGGTGTTGCCGGAGCCCTTGGCAACGCGCTTCACGCGGCCCGGCTCGCGAATGAGCGCATTGGGATCCTGTTTCTCCTGGCGCGTCATCGACTGGATGATCGACTCGATGCGCGGCAGCTCGCCGTCGTCCAGGCCGGCGGCGGCTCCGGGCGGCATCATCTGGCTCATGCCCGGGATCTTCTCCATGAGATCCTTGAGCGGGCCCATCTGCTTGATCATGCGGACCTGCGCCAGGAAGTCGTCCAGGGTGAACTGACCCTGGAGCATGCGCAGCGCGTCTTCTTCGGCCTGCTTCTTGTCGATGACCTGCTCGAAGTCCTGCATCAGGCCGACGACGTCGCCCATGCCCAGAACGCGGCTGGCCATGCCTTCGGGACGGAAGGGCTCGAGCTTGTCGGTCGTCTCGCCCATGCCGACGAACAGCACCGGCGCGCCGGTGATTTCGAGCACGTTGAGGGCGGCGCCACCGCGGGCGTCACCGTCCAGCTTGGTCAGGATCACGCCGCTCAGATCGAGCCGTGAGTTGAAGCCCTTGGCCGTCTTGACCGAGTCCTGGCCGATCATCGCGTCGATGACCAAGAGCACGTTTTCCGGCTTCACCAGCGTCTCGATCGACGCCAGCTCGGTCATCAGCGCTTCGTCGATGGCGAGGCGACCGGCGGTGTCGTAGACGACCACGTCGAGCTTCTGCTTCTTGGCCTCTTCCTGAGCGGCCACGCAGATTTCCACCGGCGACGCGCCCGGGATGTTGAAGACCGGGACGTCGATCTGGGCGCCGAGGACCTTCAGCTGCTCGACGGCGGCGGGGCGCTGCATGTCGGCAGCGACCAGCAGCGGCTTCTTGCCCTGCGACTGGAGCAGGCGGGCCAGCTTGGCCGACGAGGTGGTCTTACCCGAGCCCTGGAGGCCCACCATCATGATGCCGGTCGGACCGCTCGCGGCCCAGGTGATGGGCTCGCGCGGCTCGCCGCGCAGGAAGTCCACCAGCTCGTCGTGACAGATCTTGATGAACTGATCGGCCGCGCTGACGCGGTGGGTCTGGCCGCCGTGCTTGATCTTGGTCTGGACGGTCTGGCCGAGGGCCGCCGTCTCGACGCGCGCCAAGAAGCGCTTGACCACACCGAGCTCGACGTCCGCCTCGAGCAGAGAGCGTCGCACCTCGCCGAGGGCGGTCTGGATGTTCTTCTCGTCGAGCGAGGTGAGGCCGGCCAGGCGGTTCTTGGCCTCGCGGAAACCATGGGTCAGAGCTTCGAACACGGCGGCGTGTCTAGCACAGGGGGCCCGGATGGGCAGAGGGGCCTCGGGCAGCCTGAATTCGCCTCGATTCGCGGCATTTTGGCCGGCCGCGGGCGTGGGTCAGACTTCGCGCGGCGCGTCGAGCGCCAAGACACCCTGGTAGATCTCGCGCCGGCTCGCCCGCTGACCCCGCGAGCTCAGTTCGGCCAGCACCAGATCGGTGGTCTCGCGCGCCGAATGCCCGTGGGCGAGCAGCTCGCGCGCTCGGCCTTCGAAGTCGTAAGGCGTGTCGTCTTCGGGCGCGGCCGCTCGCCCGTCGACCACCAGAGTCAGCTCGCCCAACCACTCTGTCTTGAAGTCGGGGCGCGCCGCGTCGTCCAACGTGGTGAGCAGGGTCTCCTCGAACTTCTTGGTCAGCTCGCGACAAATGGCCACGCGGCGTGGTCCGCAGTACTCGAGCAAGTCGGCCAGCGTCTCGGCGACGCGGTGGGGGGACTCGAAGAGCAGGACCGGATGGCTGCTCTTGGCCAGCCAGGAGAGTGCGTCGGCGCGGTTGGTGCCTTTGCGCGGCAGGAAGCCGAGGAACGTGAAGGGCCCATCCACCAAGCCCGACAAAGCCACCGCCGAGGTCACCGCGCTCGGTCCCGGGACGACCACGATTTCGGCGCCGGCCTCGCGCGCCACGCGCACGAGGTCGGTCCCCGGATCGCTGACCGAGGGCATGCCAGCGTCCGTCAGCAGCGCCAGGGATTCACCGGCCTGCAATCGCTCGACCGCGGCCGACAAGGCGCGTTCACCCGAGTGCGCGTGGAGCGCGAGCAGCCGCTTGGCCGTGATGCCGAGGTGGCTCAGCAGGACGCGACTGCGCCGCGTGTCCTCGGCCAACACACAGTCGACCTGTTTCAGCGTCTCGACGGCGCGCAGGGTGATGTCGCCGAGGTTGCCGATCGGCGTGCCAATCAAGAAGAGTCGCCCCGGCATGCGCCGGGAGGCTGCCACTCAGCGCTGCTGACGTCGACCCCAGCTGGGGGGCACCAGCGAAAGTGGCTCGGGCTCCTCTTCGTCGTCCTCGGCAGGCGGAGGAAAGATCGACGTGGGCTGCAGCTCGATCTTCAGCGGAGCCGGGCTGGCCGGCGGGGTTGCCGGCGTAGTGGCCGACGCAGTGGCGGGTGACGAGGCGATGCGGCGCGGATCGGTGCGCCGACGGCGCGCGTTGCCGCCGAAATGGCTGGCGAGCGGCGGGATGTCGAGCGGATCGTCGGTGTGCACGGCGGGCGCCGGATGCACGGGCGCGAGCCCTGCTTCTGGATCACTCGGATAGTACGGGTCGACGCTCGGATCGGTCGGCACAGACACCTCGAGCGGAGCCGGCCCCAGCATGGGCGGTAGCCCAGGAACTCCAGCCGCCTTCACCTCGGGAGGAGGCGGAGTGTTGGGCGGTGTCCACGGCGTGGGCGCCGACATGGGCGGCAGACCCGTGAAGCGCTGCTCGACGCGGATGCGGCTCTGGCTGCTCGAACCGCCCAGGTGCATGGCGGCGCGCAGCGCGTCCCAGAAGTCGCGCACGCGCTGGTAGCGGTAGCGAGGGTCGACGGCGAGCGCCTTCTTGAACACCAGCTCGACGTCGTCGGCGACCTCGACACCTTCGTTGCGGGGCGTCGGGCGCTTCTGTGGATCGAGTGTGGTGCCCATCATGGCCTGGTGGTCACCGTTGATGACGGCGTCACCCTTGATGATCTCGACCACCGTCAGCGCCAGGCCCCAGACGTCGGTCCACGGGCCCGTTTGGCCGTAGCGCTTGGGTACCCACTGCTCGGGTGCGCCGTAGGCCGGGGAGAACGGCGCTTGGCCGTCGGTCCGGGAGAAATGGCCCGCCAGCTTCTCGGCCGAGCGGCGCATCTTCGAGATACCGAAGTCGAGGATCTTCACCATCGACTGGCCGTCGACGGTGCAGAGGAACAGGTTGTCCGGCTTGATGTCGCGGTGGATGACGCTGAGCGTCTCGCCGTGGGGGCCGGGGAACTCGTGGGCTCGATCGAGCGCAGCCGCGACGGGGGTGAGCCACTCGACCAGCTCGTCGAGCCCCAGCGCCGGCTGCGCGGCGCAGGCGCGCTCTTCGATGATGCGCTCGAAGCTACGCCCTTCGAGCCACTCGAGCGCCAGCACCGGAACGAACTCGCCGCCGGGGCTCTGCACCGCGTCCACGTGCAGGGGGCGCACGATGTTCGGCTGCGAAGTGGAAAGGCGGAACAGGATCTCCGCTTCGGAGCGGAACTGCTCGAGGAAGGTAGCCCGCTCGTCCGTCGAAAGGTCCGCGGGGATCTTCAAACACTTGAGCGCGATCGGCGCGCGGAAGTGCAGATGGAATGCGCGATACACGACGCCGAAGCCCCCTTCGGCAACGACCTCGTCGACCCGGAAGGTGCTGGCAATCGTGTTGCCTACGAGTCCAAAGCGATCCTTCTTGCCCATGGGACGGACGCGATAGCGTCATGAGGACTATACGCCTTTCGCTCGCCTTCCCTAAGCGCTCACCGTCGCCATTCGACGCCCACATTGGGTGACATGCGCGCCCTCTCGGAGAGGCTCGCCGGCCTTGAAACCATTGCGAAACCGCTCCCGCGGCCGCGCAGTGAAATAGCAGTGTGCGTGCAGTGTTTGCCGTGTTCGTTCGCTGCGCGCGCCGTGCGTTCGCGGTGTCTTTACCGGGTGCACCTACCTTGGCGCACGCCGGCCGACCGGTGGCTCAGGCCACTTCGACGGCGTCGCCCAGGCGTTCGGCCAAGAACGTGCGCAACTTTCCAGTGAGGCGCGCTTCCAGTTGGCGAACGCGCTCGCGCGAAACGCCGAACTGATCGCCCAGATCCTGCAGCGTGCGCGGCTCGTCGGCGACGAGCCGCTGATCGAAGATCAGCAGATCTTTGCCCGAGAGCGTGGCTCGGAACTCGTCCAAGTTCTTGCGCACCAGGTGGCTCAGCTCCGCGCCTTCGTTGAGGCTGTCGGGGGTGCTGGTGGAGGCGGGCATCAGCTCGACGCGCGCGGTCTGCCGACCATCCGTTTCGTTCACCGGCGTGTCGAGCGAGGCGTCGCCGCGGGAGAGGCGCTTGTCCATCTCTTCGACTTCACTCTCGGTCACCTCGAGTCGCGAGGCGATCTCGGCGTTCGAGGGTTCGATGCCGAGGGCCGACAGTCGCGCGCGTTCCTTGTTCAGGTTGAAGAACAACTTGCGCTGGGCCTGCGTGGTGCCGAGCTTCACCATGCGCCAGTTGTTGAGGATGAAGCGCAGCATGTAGGCGCGGATCCACCAGGCGGCGTAGCTCGACAGTTTGACGCCGCGGTAGGGGTCGTACTTCTTGACCGCCTGCATCAGCCCCATGTTGCCCTCTTGGATGAGGTCCATCATGTTGCGGTAAGCGCGGCGGTACTCGTAGGCCAGCTTGACGACGAGTCGTAGGTTGGCGGTCACCAGCCGGGCGGCCGCGTCCACGTCCTGCTCCTTGGCGTAGCGGACGGCCAGCTCGTGCTCTTCGTCCGGCGTCAGCAGCCGGTGCTGCTGAATCTCCCGCATGTAGACCTCGAGCGGATCGGAGCGGCCGAGGGAGCTGCCGCGCTGGGACGGCACGAGGGCCCGGCTGGGGCGTGCGAAGCGTCCCCGCCCCGCGCCCTCCTGGTCTTCGTCGCCCTCCGGCTCGCCTTCGTCGGAGTCACCTCGACGCGCGTCGCCCTCGTAGTCGTCGTAGCTGGAGTCCTCGTGGTCGCGACCCTCACTGCCGTAGTGGTCGTTGGCGTCTTCGTCGCCGTCGTCGTCGTCGGCATGGCCGAAAGTCGAGTCTTCGTTGGCGCCCTGCCTGTCGGCACCCTGCCTGTCAGCGGCCAGCTCGTCGTCGTCGAGGTCGTCCTGGCCCTCACCGGTAGTGACGATTTCGCTCTCACCGTCGAGAGCGTCATCCGCTTCGCGGTCGCCGCGTGCCTGCGTCGCGGAGCCCCGGCGGGCGCCTGCTCCCCGGCCGCCTGGCGTGCTCGCACTCGCGTCGGTGGACGGGGTGCCCGCCGTGCGGCTGGTGGTGCTTCGCGAGCCGGTGGGCTGCTTCTTGCGGGTCGCCGTCTGGTCGGCGCGCGGCTTCTTCGGGGGGGAGCTCTTCTTCGCGGCCAACGTGGGTTCCTCGGGCCGGTCAACCCTGTGACTCCGGGCGCCGCCCGTCAAGCGAAGGGGAGCTGGTTCCGGGGCCTCGGCTTGCCGGTCACTCACATCCCGGTCGGAGATGTGCTCTAGTTCGAGCGGGGTGAGGGAGTCGTTGAGTTCGGGTAGTAGTCGTTCGGGCGGAGCTGAAGGTCGAGGCGGGGGCGCGGCGGAGACGTCGACGGACCAACGCGGCTCGCTTGCGTCCACGCGTCCGCGACTGTTGGTCATCGATGACGAGGTGCTGCTCGGCCAGACGCTTCAGCTCGGTCTCGAAGAGACGTTCGACGTCGAGCTCGAGCTTTCGGGGCGTCGCGGCCTGGAGCGACTGCTCTCGGGCGAGAAGTTCGACCTCGTGCTGTGCGATCTCAGCCTGCCGGATCTGCATGGCAGCGCCATCCATCGCGCCGTGGCCGCCGAGCGTCCGGGGCTCTTGTCGCGCTTCGTCGTCATGACCGGTGGCGCCGTCACCGTCGAGGCGCGCGGCTTCGTCGACTCCTATCGCGGGCCCCTGCTCGACAAGCCCTTCACGTTGACCGACGTGGAGCGGCTGGCGCAGAGCCTGCTCGGGCCTTCCTCCCGACCGGCGTGAGTCGCCGTTTCCGTCACTCTCGGGCCTTCCACCCGACCGGCGTGAGTCGCCGTTTCCGTCACTCTCGGGCGAGCGACACGGGCTGGCCGGGCGTGGGCCGCTTGGTCGGGACGCTGGCCCTCTTGAACGGTCCACCCTCGAGCGCCATCGCCGAGGCCGCGAAATCGTAGACGAAGCCCCAGACGATCGTCTTCTGGCCCTGCGCCACGAACAGGTCGCTCGAGCACTTCTTGGCCAGAGCCAGCAAGGTGTCGCCGGTGATGGTGAGGTCGGGGCCACCCATGCCCTTCTGTCGTTTCTGCGCGGCCCCACCGGACAGCTTCCAGACCAGCGTGCTCTTGTCGTCGCCGATCATGCCGACGGCGCTGCAGCCGTCGGGCTTGCCCAGTCGCGACGCGGCGACGAAGGAGACCTCGCTCGGGTAGTCGCTGCGTGTATCGGTCTTCACCTTCACTCCGCTCGCGCCCAGCTCGTACAGCTCCTCGATGTAGCTCGCGACCCAGGAGACCTGCGCTTCGCGCTTCACCTCGAGCGTCACCGTCTGGCCGTCGATGAACTCCTTGGCCTCGCCCAGCTCCTTCTCGAACTGCTCGATGCCAGCCTTGTCGGCGGCACCATTGGGCTGAGTGAGGTTGGAGCGCGAGAAGCCGACTTGGACGCTCACGTCGTCGATGGTGAAGGCCGGTGCTCGCTTGCGCGCGGGGGCTTCGGGTTCGGGCTCGGGCTCGGTCACCGGCGCCTTCGACAGATCGAGGGGCTTGGGCTTTTCGGGCTCGCTCTTGCCACAACCCGTCAGCAGCGAGGACAGGAGGAACACGGCGAGGGTCGCGGCGCGCAGGTGCATGCGGCGACTATCTCCGATCGGGGAGGTGCGAGGCAAACGGGTCGAGCTGAGCTGAGCGGACCGGGCCAGGGCCTCACTCGGCCGGATCGGCGGCCGAGTAGGTCTCGTCCAGATCGTAGAACCACGGCTCGTCCTCGCCGGCAGGCGGTGGCGAGTAGGGCTCACCCAGGTGCGTCTGTCGCGTGCCGGGCGCAAAGAAGTAGTGCCAGAAGAAGACGGCGGCGTTCTCGGCGACCAGGTTCGGGTGAATGTGCGGTGCGACCAGCTCGTCGTGGGCAGCGGGTGTCTTCGACCAATGCAGCCCCGGGTGCAGGTGGTGCACCGTGTGGAAGCCGTTGTTCAGGAACACCCAGTTGAACGGCCCACCGCTGAAGTTGCGGGCGAAATCGTAGCCGTCGTTGTCGGGATCGCAGCCGTCGTGTTGGACGTAGTTGATGCCGACGATGAAGCCCTGCGAAACCTGCCAAGGCAGGAACACCAGCCACAGGAAATTCTTCCAGTCCAACACGAGCAGGGTGATCGCGTAGGCCAGCAGGCCGACGCCTTCGATCTTCAAGTTGGACCAGATGGCGGCGCCCTTGCGGCGCTGCACCTTGAAATAGCGGATGTCGTCGCGCAGTGTGCCCGCACCGATCACCGAGGCCGCGCGCAGCGTGTTGATCAGGTTGAAGCGCGAGCGCAGCTTCCAGGAGCGCGTCACGTCCTTGGGCGTCTGGCTGTACTTGTGGTGCGAGTGGTTGTGCACCGGCACGAAGATGCTGACGGGCGCGCCGTAGATGAACGACAGGACGATCTGGAAGACGCGGTTCGCCCAGCGCGCGCGGAACACCGGGGTGTGCAGCGCGTTGTGGTTGATGACGGCCGCGACTGCTGCCATGAGCAGCACCCAGCCATAGACGGGGATCGCTGCCCACCACGGCAGCGCACCAATCCACAATGTGTAGACACCGATGAAGAAGCTGGCGACGAAGCCCAGCGTTCGAAG
>DATIDO010000567.1:0-10020 GCA_035456245.1 Polyangiaceae bacterium | reverse complement strand
AACCTTGGCGGCGGCGGCGTGCAGCTGGCTGGTGAGCTCGGCATCGGCCGCGGTCGTGGCCTGGGTGGAGAGGATCTTGGCCAGATCCTCGTGGCGACCGGTGGCCGCCGCCAAGCGCGACAGCACGCCCAGCGTCTTCTCGCTGCTGGGATCGACCGCGAGCGAGCGAGCCGCCGTGTCGAAGGCGGAGCGCTGGTCGCTGGCCGCGTCCTCGTACAGCTCGGTGATCGAATCCAGCAGCTCGACCTTGCGCGTGGCGTCGTCGGCGCGGCGCACCTGCACCTCGTAGACGCCGATCAAC
The DNA here is from genome assembly GCA_035456245.1 of Polyangiaceae bacterium. Classification (GTDB taxonomy): domain Bacteria; phylum Myxococcota_A; class Polyangia; order Polyangiales; family Polyangiaceae; genus NIC37A-2. Next base: position 9,719 of record DATIDO010000567.1, on the reverse strand, counting down.
TTCTGGAACTCGCCGGAGGCGCGGTACAGCGGCTCCAGGATCTCGGCGATGGCCAGCTCGTGCTTCTCCGACCGGCCCAGGCGCTCCAGGGCGGCCAGCGCGGCGGGCTGGTTCGGATCACGCTCGAGCGCGTCGCGGTAGCCCTCGATGGCCACCTCGATCTGGCCCATCTTCTCCTCGCGCAGAGCGGCGAGGCGCAAGATCAGGGCGATCTGCTCGGGCTCGTTCTCGGCCAACGCCAGCTGCTGCTCGAGGTTGGCAGCCAACTCGGCGTGACGACCGAGCTTGGTGAACAGCTGATCGAGCGCGCTCAACGCACGCTGGCTGGTGGGCTGGGTGGTCAGCACCTCCTGGTAGGCCAGGACGGCGTCGCCCGGCTTGTCGAGGTTCTGCTCCAGGACCTCGGCCAGCTCGGAGTAGAGCTTCTCCAGCTCGTCCGGATCGCTGCTGAGCTCGATGCGCTGGCGATAGACCTTGGTCAGGTCCTCGTAGCGGCCGTTCTTGCGGAACAGCGCGTCGAGCGCGGCCAGCGCGTCGGCCTGACCCGGCTCGATCTCCAGGACCTGGTCGTAGGCGGCTGCGGCCGCGTCCACGTTGCCCAGGCGTTCCTGGATGCTGGCGAGCCGCATCCAGTAGGCGAGCGCGAGCGAGGGCTCGCTGGCCTCCTTGGCGATGGCCTCGAAGATCTTGGTCAGCTTCTCGACGGACTTGGCGTTCTCGGCCAGCTCCTCGAGCTCCAGACGCGCGTCGGCGTTGGATGGATCGGCGCGGAGCGCGCGAGCCTGGGCGTCGATGGCCTCGTCGGCCGAGCCCAAGCGGCTGCTCTGCACCTGCGCCAGCTTGCGCAGCAGCTCGACCTTCTCGGCGACGTCGTCGGCGCTGGCCGAACGCACCTCGAGCACCTTGACCAGCTTCTTCCAGTCTTCCTGCTGTTCGAACACCGTCTCCAGGATGCGCGCGGATTCACCGCGCAGCTCCTTGTCGGTCAGCAGGTTCTCCAGCGCCTCGCGTGCGCCGGCGTGATCGAGGTTCAGGAACAACACCTCGCGGTAGTTGCCGAGCGCCGCAGCGGCGTCCTCGAGCTTCGCCTCCTGCACCTGGCCCAGGCGGAATTTCAGCTCCACCAGGCTGCTCTCGTCAGCGGCCAGATCGATGCGCTTCTGCAGCACCTCGGCCTGCTCGGCCCAAGCCTGCGTCTCCGCGTACAGCTCGTCGAGTGCGGCCAAGGCCGTCGGCTCGTCGGCCTCGTCCTCCAGCACGGATTCGTACGTGCTGATGGCTGCCTTCACGTTGTTCATGCGCTCGCGCTGCACGCGCGCGATGCCGAACTGCGTGGCCTTGCGCTCCTCGGGCTCGCTGACGAGCGCCAGCTTGCGCGAGTAGACCTCGAGCAGCTCCTTCCAGCCTTCGGTCTGCTGGTACAGGCTCTCCAGGGCGGTCAACGCCTCGGTGTTGTCGGGGTGCTCGTCGTAGACGGCACGGAACTCGGCCAGTGCCTCCTGCACCTGACCCAGCTCCTGCGCCAGCACGCGACCGAGGCGCAGCTGCAGGCCAACCTGCACGTCGCTGTCCGCCGCCGCGTCGGCGCTGTTGCGGTAGGCACCAACCAGCTCCTCGAAGCCGCCCGCGGCCTTGGCCACGCGCTCGGCGCCGTCGAGCACCGCTGCGTCGGCCGGCGCGAGCGCCACCGCCTCCAGCATGTGCCCGAGCGCGCTCTTCTTGTCGCGCAGCTGGTCCTCGTAGAGACCTGCCACCTGGAGCAAGAGCGCCAGACGCTCCTCGCCCTCTTCCACGTTGGCGAGCTTGACCTCGATCGCCTTGACCAGACCCTTCGGGTTTTTGGCCTCCTCGTAGATCGGGATCAGGCGCTCGGCCGCCTGCAGGTTCTTCTCGTCGATGGTGAGGATCTTCTCGAGCGAGCGGGCGGCGCGATCGGCCTTGCCCTTCTGCGTGATCCACAGCTCGGCCACCTTGGCCAGCATGCCGATGCGCTGCTCGTCGGTCTCCGCGCGGCTCTCGTTGCTCTCCAGCAGGCGGATGAACTCGTCCCAGTTGTTGCTCTCGGCGTAGAACACCTCGAGGTCGTCCCAGCGACCGAGCGTGACGTAGCGCTTCTTCAGCTGCTCCTGGGCGCGCTTGTCGTCGGGCGAGAGCACGAGCAGCTGGCGGTAGGCCTCGGCCGCGCGCGCGTCGTCCTTCAGGCGATCACCGGTGATCTGACCGAGCTTGGTCAGGTACTCGATGCGCTTGGCGTCGTCGTAGGTCACCTGCACCACGCGCTCCAGCACGTCGCACAGCGCCTCGTAGTCACGGCCGCGCTCGTAGAGGCCGACCAACGCCGACAGGGCGCCTGCGTCCTCGGGGTCGTTCTGCAGGACCTCCTGCCAGAGCTCGATGCAGACCTCGGGCTTCTTCACCTTCTCGGTCGCCATCTCGGCGATCTTGCGGAAGGCGTCGGTGCGCGAGCTGCCGGCGGGCAGCGACTCGGCGTCGCGCTTCTCCAGCTTGATCAGGCTCTCCCAATCGCGACGCTTCTCGTACATCTCGCGCAGGTACGTCTTGGCGGCGTCGTCGTACGGATCGGCAGCGAGCAGCTTCTCGTAGGCCTTCACGGCTTCGGCGTGGTTGCCGAACTTGCCGGAGTAGAGGTCACCGGCCTGCTTGTAGAGCGTGGCCTTCTCGGCGGCGTCCGGCACGGCGTCTGCCAGCTCGAGCAACGCCTTCACGTGCTCGTGGGGGCGAGCCTCGACGGCGGCCAGCTTCTGGCGCAGCTCCGCGATCTTCGCCTCGCTCGCTACCGGAGTCGGAACGGAAGCCGGGGCTGCGGCAGGCGAAGCCTCCTCGGCGGTCTCCTGCACACCCTCGACCTCGGCAGCTTCCTTCGACGTCTCGTCCATTTTCACTGACTCCTCAATCCGTTCGACCGTAGTGCTCTTTGCCTCGCCCCGAGTCCGCGCGCGATATTCGGCGAGCGCGGGGTGGGTGGGAGCGATGGCTTCCAGGCGCGCGAAGTACTTCTGCGCCCGATCCGAATCCGACAACTCGCGCTGCGCCACCAAGGCTGCAGTCGCGACGAGATAGCTGGCGCTGGCGCCGGCCGATGTGCCCAACTCGTCCGCCAGCGACAGCAGTTGCGAGTAGGCAGCGGGGGTCTCGTCCCCCCAAACTTTGAAGAAGGCGACGATGGAGTGCTTGGAAGCATCCTGTCGCAGTGCGTCCGCCAAGAAGCTGGCGGCCAGCTCGGGCATCTGTCGCTCGGCCCAGCGCGAGCCCAGGATGAACGAAAGACCCGGTAGATTTCCGGCCAGCGCGCGGCGCTGCAGAGCCACCAGCTCGTCGACGCGCTCGGCCTCCTCGAGGAACGCCGTCTCGACCAGCGAGGCAACTCGCACGTTGCGAGGATCGAGCACGTAGGCCTCGATCCAATGCCGCTCGCCCTCTTCGGCAGCGAAACGACGAAGCACGTTGCCGGCGCGCACCAGCAACGTCTGGCGCGCAGACGTGGACTTCTCGGCCTTCGCCAGCGCCTCCAGCTCTTCGACGCGCGCACGGAAATCGGCGCTCGTCGTCTGCGCATCCTCGAGCAGCTCACTCACGTCGGCGCCTGCTGCGCGCGCCTCTTCGTAAGCGATGGTCGCGTTCTCGACGTCGCCCAGATCGATGAGCACGTCGCCCAACTCGACGTAGAGCGCGGCGACCTGCGCCGTGTCGTCGACGGCAGCGATCTCGATGTTCAGGAGCTTCTGCACGAGCGGCAGCCGGCCCACCTCACGGTAGACCTCGCGTGCAGCGGCCAGCGCGTCGAAGCGCGACGGATCGAGCTTGAACGATTCCTGGAAATGCTTCAGCGCGCCGACCCCTTGCAGGAAGTCGGAGCGCAGCAAGTGGCCCAGGCGCAAATGAAGCAGCGCTCGAGCCTCGGTCTCGGTTTCCGCCTCGAGGGCCCCGAGGAGGTGGTCGAGGGCTAGCTGGTGATCGTGAGCGCTGTGGCACTCCTCTGGGCGGGTCGCCGACTCGGTCATCATCAAGCTCATTCGAACGGAAGGACCCCGAGGGTCCGAGTGTCGCTGATTCTCCTACTAACGCCTACTCGTTCGGGACCGAAATGACGGGCGGGACGCTGGCATGACCAGGCGTCCCGCTCTTTCGGCACGATGCGAACCTTTGGTTCACTCGCTTCAGGTGCCCAGGTGCTGGAGGAAGGCGTTGGCCTGGGAGCACTGCGCCTTGAACTTCTTGGCCGCCTCCGTCTTGCAGGTCTTGGTCGAGAACGCCTCGAGCAGACGCTTGGCCTTCTCCTTCTGGGGAGGATCCATGGTGGCGTAGGTGCTGCCGAGGTTGAACTGAGCCTCGGGGTGCGTCTCGCCGCCGATTGCCTGGGCCCGCTCGACCGCCGCCAGCATGCGGCCGTGGTCGCCGGCCACCTGCGCGACTTTGAAGGTCAGCAGGTACATGTTGTAGACGTGCTCGCGAGTCTCCTCGGTGGGCTCGATGTTCTTGGTACCCTGATCGAGGACCGCGGAGGCCTCGGGGTAGAGGCGCAGGACCTCGTAGAGCTCGGCGAGCGTCACGTAGAAGTAGGGCTCGCGGGGATCGTGCTCGATGGCCTTGGTGAAGCTGGCCAGTGCACCCTGGACGTCGTCCGTCCACCACAGGGCCTCACCCATCAGCTGGTAACACCAAGCGCGGTTCGGATCGGTCTCGATGCACTTCTTGAGCGGCTCCTTGGCCTGCTCCCACGCGTCGGGGTTGCCGGCCTCGGCCTGCTTGGTCAGCGCCAGACCACGCTTCTCCCAGTAGTTGGAGAAGGTGGGGGCGAGCTGCACGGCCTTCGACAGCGTGCTCGCCATCTTGTCCCAGTCTTCCTTCTTCTCGTACGCGCGAGCGAGCTTCCACACAATCAGGTGCGACGTGGGATCGAGCTGCAGAGCCTGCTCGTACTTCGCAACCGCGCCGTCCGTGTTCACGCTGAGCGATTGGTCGCCCTGGTTGGCGAGCTCGATGGCTTCGATGTGATCACGGCTGCAACCGAGGGCAGCCAAGCCGAGCGCCAGGCCGAGGGCAGCGCGCTTGAGGGTCGTACTCAGGAACATCACGGAGCTCACTTTCTGAACGGAAGCGGTCAGCGCGCAGACAGAGGGCGGTGACCGGGTTGACGAGAGCGGTGGCGAGAAGGTGTGGGAACGAGCCGGCTGGTAAACGAGCGGGCCTGGAGAGGAGCAGGGTGTGGGGGCGAGCAGAGCGAGGAAGCTAACAGAGCGTGGAAACGAGAAATCGAAGGGAAACGCGGTGACTCTGGCGACGGCCGGAGTGATGCGGCCTCTCGTTTCGCTCGGCGCGCGAGCAGGTTTCGGTTGAACGTGCTTGAGGCGAGCGGTGAATCCAGCCCCCATTCGCCCTATTCCGGCCGCAGAATAGGCGGACGAACACGAGGAAGTAAAGGCTCCGAAATGCAAAACGCGCAGCTGGTAGAGCTGCGCGTTTCACGTTTCGACGGGATTTTTCCGGCCCCCCGACGGAAGAAGGGGGGCTGGTTGGTGAGCCGACTCGAAGCCGTACTTCGAGAAGCTCACCCGATCCAACTCAGCCGGGGCTGAAGATGATGGGGTACGTAACCGTCACGATACCGCCTTCGGGCTGCGGGAAGCTGAGGCCGTAGAAGGCAGCCACCACGCAGCTGACGACGCCGCTGTCCGGGATGTCCGACCCACCGTTGCCGGCGTTCGAAACGGCACCGTCACGACCGATGACGAAGCGGACACCCACGCGACCTTCCAGGTTCGGGTTGCGAGCGAGACCCTGCTCGTAACACATGCGGAAGCGACCGAAGTTCTGGCGAACGATACGCTGGATGACCTCGGCCGGCAGACGGCCGTTCACCTGGGTAGCGCCCATGCGGACCTTGGGAGCCGTGGTCTTGTGCGAGCCGCCGAGGCGACCGCTGCCCGAGCCGAAGCCCTGGCCGGTGCCGGTGCCGGCGCCGTGACCGAGGCCACCGATGTTGCCGAGGCCGATACCCTCACCGCGACCACCGCCGCCTTCACCGATGCCGGAGAGGCCCAGACCGCCGGCGCCGAAGGCGTCGCCGATCGAGTCACCCCACATGTTGCCGCGAGCACTCACCTCGTCGCTACCCGACGACGTGTCGCGACCCCAGGGGGCCGTGGGAGCGTCGGGATCACCCGCCGCGCCAGCGTTCAGCAGGCCGATCATGCCGAAGTCACGGGCCTCGCGCAGGGCTGCCTGGCGGGCCAGGTGGGGATCTGGATTGTCTGCAGGACCCTTCACCGCATAGCGCTTGTTGGTGTCCTTGCTGGTCTCCTTGCCCATCGTACCGGACTCGCCCTTGGCGGCGGTACCGGTGCCACCCTCGGTGCTGTTGTTGTCCTCGGTGACGACCTCCTCGGGCTCTTCCTGCTCGCGCTCGGCGGCGGCGTTCAGGTACTGCTGCAGGAGGAGCAGGCGATCCTTGTCGATGTCACCTTCGTCCGTCAGGCCGAGCGGCGGAACGAAGAAGGCCATCGAGCCCAGGATGCCGGCAAAGGCGGCGAAGGAGAGGCCGAAGTACATGGCCACGGTCCAGTCCATGCCGGCGCCGACGCCCTTCTTCACGGGCTTGCCGGCGTTGACCGCCGAAACCTGGAAGACGAAGCCGTTCAGCTCGATCTTGGCGACCGAACCGGTGGCGAGCGCGAGCTGCTGAGCACCCGGCAGAGCGCCCGAGGGCTGTGCGTGAGCGCGCGCCTGGTCGAGCGTCATCTTGGGCTGACCGGCGAGCTGCACCGAGCCCTTGGCGCCGGGCGGGATCACCACCGAGATGCTGCCGGAGTCGCCGAGCACGATCGGCATCTTGCGGACGGGCAGCTTCTCTTCGGGGATGAAGAAGTCGGTCTTGTCCTTCTTGTCGGCGGCGTTCGGCTCGCCGACATAGAAGTCACGTGGCGGCGTCAGGTGCGACACGTGGAGGACGTTCGTCTCCCAGGAGATGAGCACCTCGACCGCGGGGACGTGCGAGAGCTCGACCTCGTCGTTCGGGACGGCGGGACCCGACTTCACCATCTCGTAGGTGTAAGTGCCGGGAGCCGCGTCGTCGGGCACATGGCCGCCGTGACCGCTGCGGGCGGGCGGAGCACCGAAGGGGCTCGAGGGGGCCGCACCGAAGGGATTCGAAGGAGCACCGCCGAAGGGGCTCGACTGAGCTGCAAAGGGGTTCGACTGGGCGGCGAACGGATTCGGCGCTGCAGCGAAGGGATTGGGTGCCGCGCCAGCCGCGAACGGGTTGGACGACACGGCCGCGGGAGCAGCAGCGGCAGCAGCGGCCGCGGCGGGCTGAGCCACCGCACCGGCAGCGGCGACGCGCTCCAGCATGATCTTGGTCGAGCCGATCAGGATCTGGTCACCAGGCCCCAGCTTCGCCTTGTTGACGGGCTCGCCGTTCACCTGGGTCGCGGGCTCGTTGCCGAGATCGATCAGCGTGATCTCGTCTTCGCCACCCACCTCGATCACCGCGTGCATGCGCGACGCCAATTCGTCGTCGAGCTGCAGGTGGCTCTTCGGGTCCTTGCCGACCTTGATGATGTCTTGACTCACCGTCTCGCGACGGATCAGGTCGTTGCCTCGGTAGAGCGCGAATGTGAGAACCGCTTTTGCCATGATGATCTGCTGAGAAAGGGCGAGGAAGACCTCGCAGTAGAGCTCGCTGGAAGCTCGAATCTGGTGGGGATGGGTGCTTCGACCGGAGCGAACCTGGGCTCACCCCGACCTGGAGGTCGGGGCCCCTGCCCCGCACGTCGGCCCTTTGGGGTCACCGACGAGTTGGGGGTTCTCCGGGTTCGACACCCGGCGCGCTCAAAGGTTCTCGACCGACTTCAAAAGTTCGGTGATGAACTGAGTGCGCGGCTTGATCAGCGTCGAGCGCTGGGCGCCGCGACGCACGCGGATACGCGAGTCGTTGGGACCGAAGCCACCGGCCGACAGTGGGTCATCGTCGAACTCGTAGCCGTAGCCATCGCCCGAGCTCGACTCCTTGGCGCCTTGCGCGAAGGCCGAGCCGGTGAGCGCAACGAGCGCGAACACCGAGGAGACACCCACCAAACCGATCTTCTTGAGGTTGGTCATTTGAACCCTCACTTCAACTTTGCGTATTTACAGTGTAATTGTAGTCAAGCCCGGGGGCTCCAGTCAACTCGAAATCGCAGATCGGCTGCCGGTCGTGGGACACGTCGGCAGCCGAAATCAGCGCGAAATCGTTACTGGGCCGGAGCGGCAGGCGCCGCGGGGGCGGCCGGGGCGTTCGGATCGGCGGGCTGAGTTGCTGCAGCGTCGGCGGCGGCCTTCTTCTCGGCCTCCTCCTGCGCCTTCATCATCTCGAGATCCTTCTTCTGCTGCTCGTCCATCTTCTTCGTCTCTTCGATGAAGTCGACGGTCTGCTTGATCTCTTCGATGCGCTCCTTGGAACGCTTCACCGCCTCGGCGAAAGCAGCCTCACCACCAGCCTTGGCGATGAACTCCTCGTACTGCTTGGAAGCAGCGCGGAAGCCCGGCACCGGATCGGCAGCGCGCTTGGCCTTGAACTCCTCGCCCAAGATCGCCTCGTTGTAGTAGGTCTCGGCGCGCTTGGAGTCGATCTTCTTGGCCTCGTCCAGCTCCTTCTGAGCCTCGGCCAACATGGCGTCGGCCTTCTCCCCCTCGATCTGACCGCGGAGCGCCAGGGCCAGGCCCAGGTGCGCCTCGTAGGTGTTGGGGCGGAGCTTGATCGCCTCGCGGTATGCCTTCTCGGCCTCGGCGTAGCCGCGGAACGAGAGGTTCACCGCCGCGTAGTTCATCTGCGCCTCGAAGAACTTGGGGTTCAGCGCGCGAGCCCTACCGAAGGCCTGCACCGCACCGTTGTAGTTCTCGAGCTCGACCAGGATGAGACCGCTGGTGTTGTGGATGGGCGCGTAGTTCGGGTTCTTCTTGGTCGCCTGCGAGGCCACCAGCGCCGCCAGATCGAGGCGTTGCTTGTTGACCTTCGCCTTCTTGGCGCCCGAGACGGCCAGGCCGCCCTTCTTGCCCTTCGTCTTACCCTCGGACTCGGCCTTGGCCTGCTCCAGGTAGTACAGCGCCAGCTGGTTGAAGGCCGGCATGTAGCTGTCGTCGATCGCCAGCGCGCGCTGCAGATTCAGCTGGGCGCAGGCGAAGTCGTTGCTGCAGCCAGCGCCAGCGGTGCTGCCACCACGCTGCATCTGCAGCGAGGCGACGCTGACCAGCGCCTCCACGTTCTGGAACTTGGCGTCCTTGATGATCTGGTCGAGCTCGGCGACCGTGGCATCGAGGTTGCCCGACTCCTTGAACTTGTAGAGCGCCAACTGCGCGCGAGCGCGGTGGAAGCTCTTGTCGGCGTCCGCTGCTTTCTGGAACTCGGACTTGGCGTTGGCGTCGTCACCGCAGCGCTGGTAGGCCAGACCTGCGTTGTAGAGCGCCTCGGGCAGGTCCTTGCCGGTGGCCGAGCGCTGCTCGGACGAGGCCGTCTGGAACTGACCCGCCACCTGCTTGCAGGTCGCGTCGCTCCAGGTACCGGCCTGGTCCTGCGCAACGAAGGAGTCGCTGGCCGTGTTGAAGCCGGCCGCAGCCTTCTTCGCCACTTCGGAGCCAGAGGCGTCCTTCTTGCCGCTCGAGTCGGAAGGATCGAGGGGCTTGGTGGTCGAGCCACCTCCGCACGCCACCGTGGTGAGCGACGT
>DATIDO010000566.1:0-5933 GCA_035456245.1 Polyangiaceae bacterium | reverse complement strand
GGCTCTACGACTCGGACATGACAACCTTGGCCGCGGGCGTTCTGGAGTTTGCCCCGCGCTTCCCGCTCTACAGCGACGGCGCCGACAAGACGCGCTGGGTTTGGCTGCCCGACGGCGCGACCATCGACACGAGCAACCCGGACTATTGGATTTTCCCGGTTGGCGCGAAGTTGTGGAAGGAATTCAATCGGGATGGGGTGCGGGTGGAGACACGCCTGACCGAGAAGCGCCCCGACGGGACCTGGTGGCGCGTCGCCTACCAATGGCGTGAAGACCAGTCCGACGCTGACGCCGTGCCCGACGGAGTGCAGAACGCCTCCGGCACCGACCACGACATCCCCAGCAGCAACGACTGCGTGACTTGCCACGGCGCCACCCGCGGTGGCGTGCTCGGATTCTCGGCCTTGCAGCTCGAACACGACGACACCCCGACCAACCTCGACGACGTGGCCGGCCTCGGTTGGCTATCGGCCGCCGTGACCGTCCCGGCCATCCCGGGCAACGCGATCGAGACGGCGGCCCTCGGTTACCTGCACGCCAACTGCGGCACCTGTCACAACCCGACGGGTGGACTCACTCGCGTCGATATGGATCTACGCCTCCGGCTCGAGACATTGACAGGCGCGGTGACCGAAACGCCCGCCTACCTCACGGCGGTGGACCAGCCCATCTCGGTGACCGATGCAGCGGCACCCGGCGGCAATCAGCGTATCGCTTCCGGCGAACCGAACGCCAGCGCGGTGTACTTGCGCATGCACAGCCGAGGTGAACTCTACAGCATGCCGCAGCTCGGCACCGAAGTGATCGACGACGCGGGCAGCCAGGCCGTCTACGACTGGATCGACGCTCTGCCCTGAATCGCTCTGCCCTGAATCACGTGCGCCGAGTGGCCCCTGCGCTGAGTCGCGGGCGCTCAGTTGTTGGGCCCGTGACGGCCACGACTCAGCCGCCGCCGACGAAGTGCACGATCTCGAGCACGTCACCGGCCACCAGCGTGGTCGCTGCATGATCGACCCGGGGCACGACCTCGGCGTTTCGCTCGATGGCGACGGGGCCATTCAGATCCAGGTGGGCGAGCAGCCCGCTCAGAGTCAGCCCTTCGGGCACTTGGTGGGGTTGGCCATTGATGGTGATGTCCATGGGCGCGGCCGAGCCTAGAGCGCCAAACGGTTTGCCGGGAGGGGACCTTTCGAGGCCCGGATGGCCCCCTGGCTGGGATGCTTTCACTCTGGCTGGACGGGATGTGCCGAGGATTTGCTGGTCCTGGCCGCAGATGGGTAGATTTCAGGCGTGCGAGCGATGGGTTGGCTGAGTGCGACAGGTGGAGCCGCGGCGGTTCTCGGGCTGGGTGCCTTCGTGGCGTTCGGTCCCCGGGCGCCCGTGCGCATGACCGTCGGTGACGGCGAGTACCTGGTGAGTTCACCCGAAGATCCTCGCTTGGCTGAAGCGGTGCGACTGCGCTCGCGTGCTCTGCTCACTGCCACGGTGACCGTGCAGGCCGACGACGAGATCCGTCGCGTGCCGGTCGCCGAGCTCGGCTACTCCGTGGACCAAGCGGCCTTCCTCGAGGAGGCGCGTGCCACCGTTCGCCTCACGCAGACCGACGAGCCCAGTTCCTGGTCGCAACGTCTGGTTCAAGCGTTGGTCCGCCGCCCCCGTCACGCGGCCGTATTCATCCCGCTCGAGCTCGATCTGGAACAGGCACGCCGCTCTTTCGTGCGCTTGGCCCGTGAGATCGACCGCAAGCCGATGGACGCCGAGCTCTCCATCGCGGAACACAAGGTCTACCCCAGCGAGCCCGGTCGTCGTCTGCGCGTCGAGAGCAGCCTCGTTCGGCTGTCGCAACTGGCGCTGGAGCGCGACGTGGTGTTCGAGGCCGACGTCGAGCCGTTGCAGCCCCAAGTGACCGAGGCCGATCTGCTGCCCGTCGATGTAAGCCGCGTGCTGGCCACGTACGAGACCAGCTTCCGCGGCAAGGCCGGCTCGCGAGCCGTGAACATTCGCTCGGCCGCTCGCTACCTCGATGGCGCTGTGATTCTGCCGGGCGAACAGCTCAGCTTCAATTCGCGGGTTGGGCGGCGCATCCACGGGCGCGGCTTCGTCGACGCTCCTGTGATCGTCAACGACGAACTCGAGCAGGACGTCGGCGGCGGCGTGTGTCAGGTGGCCACGACGCTGCACGCAGCCGCGCTGTTCGGTAACCTCCGCGTCGTCTCTCGCCGCAGCCACAGTCGGCCCAGCGGCTACGCTCCGCTCGGCCTCGACGCCACGGTGATCGACGGCGAGGTCGATCTGAAGATCCAGAACCCCTACGATGAGCCGCTGCTCGTCCACGCCTGGGTGAACGGACCGTTCAGCGTACGCGTCGAGATCCTCGGTCGCACCGCCAACGCCAAGGTGACCCACGCCTACACGGTCACGCGACGCGAACCCTTCGCTCGCCGCATCTGGTTCAAAGAATCGGTTGCCGACGGCTCCTTCGAGCGCAAGCAGAAGGGCAGCGAGGGCATGGACGTGACGAGTGTGGTGAAGGTTCGCCACAGCGACGGGCACGAAGAGCACCGCAGCTACCACTCGAAGTACTACCCGGTGCCGGAGGTGTTCTGGGTGGGCAAGCGCGTCGACAACGCCGCCCTGCCCGAGCTCCCCGAGGGCGCGGCCGGGGTGGTCGTCGATGGTCAGGAGGTCGGAGGCGCTCCCGAAGCTCGCGCGCCCCAGCCGACCGACGTCCCCTCGTTGGACGAGGCCGACAGCAGCGGTCACCGCGGCTGATCCGTCTCGTCGCGCCTTGTCGCGGTCAGCGAGCCGCATTCGCGGTCAGGAAGCGCGAAGGTTCGCTCGGCCAGGAGCGCGAAGGGTTTGCACCTCGCCGCGAAGTGGGGGAAGGCTTTGGGTATGGGAGCGACGAACAGCTGGGGAGCGCGTGACACGCTGCGGGTCGGTGGTGAGGATTTCACCATCTTTCGGCTGGATCGTGTGCCGGGCAGCGAAAGCCTGCCTTACAGCCTGAAAGTCCTGCTCGAGAACCTGCTGCGGAACGAAGACGGACGAGACATCACGGCCGAGCACGCGCGAACGTTGGCCTCGTGGCAGCCCACGGCGACGCCATCGCACGAGATCCAGTTCACGCCGGGCCGGGTGCTACTGCAGGACTTCACGGGCGTGCCTTGTGTCGTGGACTTGGCGACCCTGCGCGAAGCCTTGAGCGCGCTGGGCGGTGATCCGCAGCGGGTCAATCCACTCTCTCCGGTCGAGCTGGTGATCGATCACTCGGTGATCGTGGACGTCGCCGGATCGGCCGATGCCTTCGCCCAAAACGTACGGCTCGAATACCAACGCAACGAGGAGCGCTACCGCTTCTTGCGTTGGGGGCAGAGCGCCTTCTCGAACTTCCGGGTCGTGCCGCCGGGCACCGGCATCGTCCACCAGGTCAATCTCGAGTACCTGGCGAGGGTGGTGATGCAGAAGCAGGTGGGCAGCGTCCGCCTGGCCTTCCCCGACACCTGCGTCGGAACGGACTCCCACACCACCATGGTCAACGGCCTGGGCGTATTGGGGTGGGGCGTGGGCGGCATCGAGGCCGAAGCCGCCATGCTTGGCCAGCCGGTGTCGATGTTGATCCCCCAGGTCCTGGGCTTCGAGCTGGTTGGCCAGATCCCGGCTGGGACGACCGCCACCGACGTCGTTCTCACCATCACCGAAATGCTTCGTCTGCGCGGGGTGGTCGGAAAATTCGTGGAGTTCCACGGCGAGGGTGTCGCCGCCGTCCCGCTCGCCAATCGGGCGACGATTGGCAACATGAGCCCCGAGTTCGGCTCCACCGCAGCCATGTTCCCCATCGATGCGGTCACGCTCGACTACCTGAAGCTGACGGGGCGCAGCGAGAGCGACCGACGGCTGGTCGAGGCCTACGCCAAAGAGCAGGGCCTGTGGCACGATCCCTCCCGGCACGTCGAGTACTCCGAGCGCATGGTGCTCGATCTCTCGACCGTCGTGCCCTCGCTGGCCGGCCCCAAGCGCCCCCAGGACCGCATTCCGCTCAGCCGCGCCAAGCAGGCCTTCGCCGAGGCACTGAGCCAGCTCGACAGGCCCGCCCAAGCGTCGAAACAAGGTCTGCCGGCCGTGCACCTCCCGCTCGCGGTAGGAGGCCCCCCGACGGCCACCGTGGCCGCTGCAGGGCCCTCGACGGCCTCCGTCGGAGACTCCCCGCTCACGACCGTCGATGCACTCGAGCACGGCTCGGTGGTGATCGCGGCAATCACCTCGTGCACCAACACGTCGAATCCTTCGGTGATGATGGCCGCGGGTCTGTTGGCTCGAAAGGCCGTCGCACGCGGCTTGCGCAGCAGGCCGTGGGTGAAGACGTCGCTGGCGCCGGGCTCGCGGGTGGTCATGGACTACTACGAGCGCGCGGGGTTGCTGGAGCCGCTGGCTGCGCTCGGATTCCAGTTGGTCGGCTACGGCTGCACCACCTGCATCGGGAACTCGGGGCCGCTGCCGCCCGCCATTTCTGCTCGAATCGAGCGGGACGACCTGGCCGTGGCGGCCGTGCTGAGTGGCAACCGCAACTTCGAGGGGCGCATCAATCCCGACGTGAAGCTCAACTACTTGGCGTCTCCGCCGCTCGTCGTCGCCTATGCGCTGGCCGGCTCGATGAACTTCGACTTCGACACCGAGCCGCTGGGTCTGGATGGAGCAGGCCAACCCATCTTCCTGCGCGATGTCTGGCCCTCGCCGGCAGAGGTGCAAGCTGCGATCGATGGCGCCCTCGACTCGAGCCTGTTCGTGAATGGCTACGCTGACGTGTTCCGAGGTGACGCACGCTGGCAGGCGCTCGATACCCCTGAGGGGGCGCGCTTCCGCTGGGAGGCCGACTCGACCTACGTGCGCAAGGCGCCCTACCTGGAGGGTATGACGCTGGAACCTGCTCCAGTTCAGCCGATTTCCGCCGCTCGCGTACTGCTCTACCTGGGCGACTCGGTCACCACCGATCACATCAGCCCGGCCGGCTCGATCAAAACCAGCAGCCCCGCCGGACGTTACCTCGCGGAGCGCGGGGTCGCGCCCGCCGACTTCAACTCGTACGGTTCGCGGCGCGGCAATCACGAGGTGATGGTGCGCGGGACGTTCGCCAACACTCGACTCGAGAACCGGTTGCTGGACGGGGTAAGGGGAGGCTTCACCAAGAACTTGCTGACCGGCGCCCAGGAGACCGTCTACGACGCAGCACTCGACTACGCCGCACACGGCATCCCCCTCGTGATCCTCGCGGGCAAGGAGTACGGCTCGGGCTCGAGCCGGGATTGGGCCGCCAAGGGCACCAGCCTGCTGGGCGTGCGAGCCGTAGTGGCGCAGAGCTTCGAGCGCATTCACCGCTCCAATTTGATCGGCATGGGTGTGTTGCCGCTCGAGTTCCCGGCGGGTGAGAGCGCCGCCAGCTTGGGGCTCGACGGGTCCGAGTCCTTCGATATCGACGGGGTCACGGCACTGAGCGACGAAGGCGCTGCGACCCCCGACTCGCTCCCCATACGCGCCACGCGCGGCGATGGTGGGCAGATCGTGTTCGATGCGAAGCTACGCATCGACACACCGGGCGAGGCTGCCTACTTCCGCCACGGCGGCATCCTGCAGTACGTCCTGCGCGGCCTGGCGCGGCAGCCGGTCTAGGCACCCCACGCACGCACGAAGTCGGCCGCACGAAGTCGGCTGCACGAAGCCGGCCGCTTGAACTCGCGCTCGAGGCTGGTAAGCACCGGGCCGATGGGTCGGTTCACCAGGGCGAGCACCCGGATCTCGCTGGCCGCGGCCGCGCTGCTCACGCTCGGCGCTTGCGATGGAAGTACGCCGAAGGAAGAAGGGCCGAGTGCCCCTTCTCCGAGCGGCAGCCCCGCCGAAAAGGCAGCGCCCACTGGGCGCCCCTTGTCGAGCGTGCG
>DATIDO010000565.1:0-12562 GCA_035456245.1 Polyangiaceae bacterium | reverse complement strand
CCCGGCCCTTGGCCGGTGACGTTCCCCGCCAGCAAGGGCCGCAAGGATCCGCCGAGCTCGCTCGAGACCGAGGTGGTGGGCTGCGACGCCCAGGCCGAAGACGTCAAGCGCGGCGGGATCTTCTACGCCGAGTCGTTCCTGGAGCTCGACCAGAGCCAGGAGGTGGTGCTGATGGCGAGCGGGGCGTTGGCGCTCTGGGTGGACGATCACCTGGTGCTGGAACGTGACATCCGCAATTGGGGCATTTGGCCCAAGTTCGGCGTGCATCTGCGACTCTCGCCGGGTCGCCACCGCGTGTTGTGGAAGGGCACGACGCCGTCCACGTCGCTACGCGTGGTCCGCCCCGACGGACACGCCATCGCGCTCCGCTCCGACACGGCGGCCCGCTCGGGCTATCAGCTCGGAGCCCCCCAGGTGCTCGGCGAGCCCAATGAGCTGATGCGCTACATCAAGGACGGCGACGTGGAGCTGCCGTCCGATCCGCTCACCATCTACCTGGCCGCCTACTTGGCCGCCTTCGAAGGTCAGTCCGACGTAGCGACCGTGTTGTTCGAGCCGCTGGTGAAGGATCCAGCCAGCGCCACCGGCTTCGCCCTGCTCACCGCAGCGAACTTCGTCGAGGGTGATCCGATCTACGACGAGTCGCAGACTCGCGATCTGGTGCACGAGCTCGAGGTGCGCAGCGTGGAGCGCGATCCTCGTCTGTGGGCGGGTCGCCTGCGCAACGCCCTGTGGGAGGGCGGTCAAAAGGGCCCCGTGGCGGCTGTCGAGCCGCTGGAGAAGCTGGTCCAGGAGTTCCCGGAGGTTCCGTTGGTCCACTACACGCTCGCGCGCGTGTACGAGGAGTTGGGCTGGGGTCCGGAGCTGGAGCGCGTGGCCAAGCGTCTGGTGGCGCAGTATCCGGACAGCCCGGACGCCATCACCCTGGGCATCGACCTGGCCGACACCGAGGGCAACTTCGCCGAGGTCGATCGGTTGTTGGCCAAGCTGCTGCAGATTCAGCCGGACACCGAGGTCCCGCTGGCACGTGCGCTGGGTCGGCGCGACTACGCGGCGGCGATCACCGAGCTGAAGCGACTGGGTGAGCGACGTCCGGAGCGCAAGGACATCGCCGAGCGCATCGTGGAGGTGATGGTGCGCGCGGGCGATCAGGCGAAGGCCTGGGAGCGCTTGGAGAAGGCGGTCGAGCGCGAGCCGCGTGACGTCCACGCTCGGCTGTCGGTGGCCGATGCCCAGTACGCTCGTGGCGATCACGCGGCGCTGGCCAAGGCGTTGGCCGAGGCCATCCGCGCCGGCGCCGATGCTGGGATGATCGAAGACGCCATCGATTTGGTCGAAGGCATGACCGCTCTCGAGCCCTATCGCCTCGACGCTCGTCAGGTGATTGCCGAGTACGAGAAGCGCGGCCGTCACCAGGAGGGCACGGCCGCGCGCGTGCTCGACTACGGCGCGGTGCTGGTGCGTTCGGATGGCTCCAGCCGCTTCCTCGAGCACGAGGTGGTCCGAGTTCAGAGCGAGGAAGGCATCCGCAACTTCACCGAGATGGACGCGCAAGGCCTGCTTCTCCACCTGCGCGTGCTGAAGAAGGACGGGCGGGTCCTGGAGCCGGAGGCGGTCGCGGGCAAGCCTACGGCCACCATGCCGCACCTGGAGATCGGCGACTACGTCGAGGTCGAGCGGATCCTCTCGAACTACGGAGACGGTGAGGGCAGCGTCTACCGCGGCCCCAGCTGGTTCTTCCGCGAAGAGAGCGTCGCCTACGCGCGCAGCGAGTTCCTGGTGGTGGCGCCCGTCGACGCTCCGCTGGTGATCGAGGCCGTCAACGGTGTGCCCGAGCCGGTGGTCACCCAACAGGGCGCGTTCGTGGCGCGCCGCTTCCGCATGGATGACAGCCCCGCGGCGCCCGCGGAGCCTTCCAGCCCGCCCGCCAGTGAGTTCATGCCGCGCGTGACGGTGAGCTGGGGAGTCGACTTCGAAGATCGCATCCAGCAACTCGCGCAGGGCCTGATCCCTCTCGGACCCGACGACCCTCGGTTGGTGCGCATCGCCGAGAAGATCGTGGCCGGCGTGCCCGCCAATCGACCGCTGGAGCGTGCGCAGCGCCTCTATCACTGGACGCTCGAGAACGTTCAGGAGGGCGAGGAGAGCGACGGTCGACGTGTGGTGGTGAGCCGCAACGGCAACCGCTGGAAGGGCTTCGAGACGCTGTGCAGCGCCCTGGATCTGCCGGTGCGCTGGGCGGTTGCCGAGAGCCGCTTGGCCTCACCCACCGTGGGTCCGACCAGCTCGGCCGAACGGCCCTTGTTCCCCGTGCTGGTCGTCGGCAGCGGGAGCGACGCGACCTGGCTCACCATCGAAGATCGCTACGCACCGTTCGGCACCGTCCCGAGCCACCTGGCCGGCGAGCCCGCCTATCTGCTCGGTAGCTTCGAGGCCGAGCGGACTCGTGTCCCGCCCTCGCGCAGCCCCGACGCCATCCGTTACGAGGGCCGTGGCTCCATCCGCGCCGACGGCTCCGCCAGCCTGTCGATCGATATCCGCTTCATCGGCAAGTTCGCGGCCTCGCTACGCAACGGCCTCTCGCAGATCCCCGAGTCGCAACTCGGCACGGTGATCGAGAGCCGCATGCTCGGGCAGTACCTGCAGGGCGCTCAGCTCACCAAGTACGAGGTGCTGGACGCAGAGCGGCTCGATCAGCCGCTCACCCTGGCGGTGCAGGTCGAGGTGCCGCAGTTCGCCACGCCCACCGGCGCGGGCCTGTTGCTCTCGCCGCCCTTCATGCCGCGCCTCTCGCAGCTGTCGACGTTGGCGACCCGGGTGACGCCGCTCCTGTTGGCCGACGCCAGCGAGCAGAGCGTGGCGCTGTCCCTCCAGCTGCCCGAGGGCTTCGGGGCCGAGGTGGCTCCTGCTTCGGGAGACGGCGGGCGCTCACGCTACCGGGTGGAGGACGCCAGCAGCCCTGGCCAGCTGGTGCTCTCGCGAACGGTGCAGAGCGAAGCGGGCCGCATCGATCCGGGCGATTACCCGGCGTTCCAGCGCTACACCCAGCAGGCCGACACGGCGCTGTCCCGGGCGGTGCGGCTGGTGCGCAAACGCTGATTCCATGTGCAGTCCGACGCGCCCGCCTACCCATTCGGGGTGGGGGCGCCGTCGGTCCGGCTTGCGCGTCTCCCGAGCCTGCCGTATAGCCCGCCCCCCATGTTCCTCCCCGGCATCCGTTCCAAGAAGTCCAAGAAGACCGACCGCAGCCGCTGCTCGCGCAAGAACGCGCAGCACGCAGCCAAGAACCGTCGTCGTCGTAACGGCCTGAAGAAGTAAGGCGCCTGGATGCGCGAGCTGCCCCGAGCAGCCCCCGTCCCTCGTGTCCGAATCAGCACCGAACGAAAAGCGGCTCGCCTCGCTCCCACCTCACCAGCCGGTGAAGACAGGAGCGACGCGGGCCTTTCGCGCTCATTCGCCTTTCAGGTCGAACTGCTCGATGTGGTACTCCTTGCGGGCCACGAGCTTGATGCGGCGCATGTAGCGCGCCTCGGCGTCCTTCACGGCCGCCCGCTCTTCACCCTGCAAGAGATCGATGACGGCGGGGTGGGCGTTCACCACGATCGAGTAGCCGGTCAGCGAACCGCGCTCGCGCCGGACCTGGCGCAGGATCTCGTAGGCGATGGTGGTGCGCGACTGAATGTGACCGGTGCCGTCGCAGTAGAAGCACGGCTCGTGCATCGTGCGGCTGAGGCTCTCGCGAGTGCGCTTGCGCGTCATCTCGATCAGGCCGAGCTCGCTGATGCGATTGATCGTGGTCTTGGCCTTGTCCTTCTTCAGCGCGTGATCGAGCGCGCGGTAGACCTTCTCGCGGTTCGAGCGGTCCTCCATGTCGATCAGATCGAGCACGACCAGACCGCCCACGTTGCGGAAGCGTAGCTGGTAAGCGATCTCCTCGACGGCCTCGAGGTTGGTCTTGAGCGCCGTCTCCTCCAGGCTGCCGCTTCCCTTGCCGACGAAGCGGCCGGTGTTCACGTCGATGGCGGTGAGCGCTTCGGCTTGGTCGATGATCAGGTAGCCGCCGCTGGGCAAGGGAACCTTGCGGCTCAGCGCGCGGGCGATCTCGTCCTCGATGCCGTAGGCGTCGAAGATGGGCTCGTCGCCCTGGTAGAGTTCGATGTCCTTCACCCGGCCGGGCAGGAACATCTCGACGAAGCGGACGAGCCGCGCGTACTGCTCTTTGTCGTCGATGACGATCTTGTCGATGTCGTCGGTGAACAGGTCGCGGGCGGTCTTCAGCACCAGATCGAGCTCGCTGTAGAGCAGGGCGGGAGCCTTGGCCGTCTCGACCCGCTTGCTCACGTCGCTCCACAGCCGCATCAGGTAGCCGAGATCGGCCTTCAGTGACTTCTTGGTCAGGCCCTGCGCGACGGTGCGCACGATGATGCCGCCCGTCTTGGGCTTCATGGCCTCGATCACCTGACGCAGGCGGCCGCGCTCCGAGGTCGAGCCGATGCGCTTGGAGATGCCGATGTGGTCGACGGTCGGCAGGAACACGCAGTAGCGACCCGGCAGCGAGACGTGGCTGGTGACGCGCGCGCCCTTGGTGCCAATTGGCTCCTTGGAGATCTGGACGATGACCTGATCGCCCTCCTTCACCACGTCGGTGATCGGAACGCTGCGCGAGACGCGGGAGCTCTTTTTGCGCTCGCCCGCTGCGGCGGTCGGCTCGGCGCTGCGTGAAGCATCACGGTTGCGGCTGCGCGACCGCTCGCCGCGCTCGGAGCCACGGGCGTTCGAGCCGCCACGGCGGCGACGGCGGCGCTTGTTGCGGCCGGAGCGCTCCTCCTCCTCTTCTTCTTCCTCGTCGCCGTCGTCTTCGTCGTCGTCCTCGTCGTCGCCGCCGTCGCCGCCGGAAGAGTCGTCGAGGTCGTCGTCGTCCTCATCCTCATCCTCGTCGCCGTCGTCTTCGTCTTCGTCTTCGTCGTCGTCGTCTTCTTCGTCTTCGTCTTCGTCGCCGTCGGAAGAGTCATCGAGGTCGTCTTCGTCCTCGTCGTCATCCTCGTCGTCGTCCTCGTCGCCTTCGCCGTCGAGGAGGTCCTCATCGTCGTCGTCGTCTTCCTCGGCGGAGGCAGCGGCGAGCGCAGCGGCGGCGCCGCTCGACTCGGCGGAGATGAGCGGCTGATCGCCCGAGGGCTCATCGTCGGCGACCGCGTCGCTCAGCTTGGCTCCGACGTCTTTGCCGCTCTCGGCCTTGTCGATCTCGCCGAAATCACCGGCCAGATAGGCTTCGAAGTCGTCGGGGCGGATCAGATCCTCGACGTGCAGGAACGCGGCCCGATCCATGCCGACGTCGATGAACGCGGCTTGCATGCCCGGTAGGACGCGTGACACGCGCCCGAGGACGATGTTGCCTACGGTGCCACGGTGAGCTGCGCGTTCGATTTGCAGCTCGGCGATGACGCCATTTTCGATGAGCGCGACGCGAGTCTCGCGGAGGTCACAATTGATGACCAGCGTGTTGGGGGACATGAAAGTCTTCCTTGGGTCGACCCGGTCCGTGACCGGGGACTGTGCCCACCCGAGCGGAGGTACGCTCCCAGGCGCCGAAAATCTGGGACACGTCGTCCTTGCGCCGACTCGTTACGGTGAGTCGGCCGGCGCCCCTGGCCGTCGGCGTGCGACGGGAGGATGGAACGCAGGAAGGACGAGGTCTGCTGGCTGGGCATGAGAAATGAAATGGCGCGGATTGAGTCCGGAACGCCTGGGCGGTGTCATTTTCGCCCTGCAAGCCCGTTGGACCGGCCCGTCAGCCGGGCGCGATTCGAACCTCAACGCATCTGCCTCAGGCGAACACGGGCCAACAAGCCTGTCAATTGTCGGTCATACTTCCTCCCGTTCCGAGCGGCGGGCCGGGCTGGAGCCGGTCGGGTGGGGGGCCCCACGTGGGTAGGGTGGTCAGGTGGGCCGTCAGCTGGGCGGCGGGGCCGAGCCATCCGCTGGCGGTCCGTTGGGTGGGGCGCCGGGCCCGACGCTGCCGGCCCCCCCTACCTGGCGGAGCCACCACTCGAGCGATCCCCGGTAGTCGGCCTCCGCCCAGCGGCGAGCCAGCCAGGCGCAGAGTCCGCAGACCACCACGATGACACCGAGGACCCCTGCGGCCGGCAGGAAGTTCTGTAACCCCAGCACGAAGCCGAGCTGGCGGAACACCAAGACGTGCAAAACGAACCAGGTGAGAGAGGAGCGCCCGAGGGCCACCCCAATCGACAGGCGCCCCGGGGCTCGCTCCGACGCACCCCAGACCAAGCTGGCACGCACCAAGAGCAGGCTGCAGCCGGCGGCCCCGAGCAGGAACGCCGTGCTGGCGGGGTAGAAGGAGATGCGCGCCGCACGGGCGAGTACGGTTGGCAGGTGTCCGAAGAGCGGCCGGGCGAGCAGGAGCGCGCCCGAAAGAGCCAGCGCCACCAGGGCGCTCCCGGCCATCCATCGCGACCGTCCCTCGAGCCAGGCGCTGGCCGCAGCCAGCCCGAAGAAGGGCAGGGCCAACCACGGAAGGAGCGGGAAATGCCCCTCCACCAGGGCCAAGCGAAGCGCGCCGCCGGGGAGACTCGTGTCGCCCATGCGTGTGTTGTCGATGGTGAACGGCGTGTGCAACGCGACCTGAGCGGCCCAACCGGCGAGCAGCACCAGTACACCGAGCGCCGTCCAGCGCCCCGGCGAGAGCCGGGGCAGTGAGGGGACCAGCAGCCAGGTGAAGGCGATGGTGTGCAGGACGTAGAAGCTGCTCGGTGAGAACCAAACCGGCACCAGCCAGTTCAGCGCGTAGGCGACGACCGCCAGCGCTGCGCCGCGTCGCCACAGCGTTCGTCGGTACCCAGCTGCACCCTCGGCCGTGACCCGCGCGCGCTCGAGCCCCAAGCCGACCCCGGCGATCGTCAGGAACGCGGGCGCGGCCAGTCCGCCGAGCATGTTCAGCTCGTAGAGTACGAAGCGCAGGGGGCCGTCGGCGCCGCGCAGTCGCGTCAGCCACGCGCCCAGGTGCTGCTGAATCATCGCGATCACGGCGAGTCCGCGCAGCGCGTCGAGGCCGAGGTTGCGGTGGGGAGCTTCCACGGTGCGATTCACGCACGGAGCGCGGCGCAGGCCAACCGATCCGAGCACATCTCGAAAAGAGGCACGCACAACCAACGGGCCGGCGGGTTGACCGTCCTGGGGGGGAGCCGCATGGTGCGGACATGAGCGGCGCGTTCCTCGTCTTCGACATCGAGACCGTGCTCGATCCCGAGCTGCCGATCGCCGAGAGCCAGGACGCCAAGGCGTTGCCGTCGCCTCCCTACCATCGGGTGATCGCCATCGGCGCGCTGCTGATTGGCGCCGACTATTCGATGAAGCGGCTCGGCATCGTGGGCCGTGACAGCCAGGACGAGGCGATCCAGCTGGGAGAGTTCGCCGACCTGGTCGAGAAGCACCGGCCTACGCTGGTCAGCTTCAACGGGCGCTCCTTCGATTTGCCGGTGATCGCGACGCGCTGCTTGCGCCACGGGATCCCCTTCCGCGGCTACTACCGCTCGCGCGACATGCGCTATCGCTTCACCGAGGAGGGCCACTTCGATCTGATGGATTTCGTCGCCGACTACGGCGCTGCGACGAAGTCTCGGCTCGACGTACTGGCCAAGCTGTGCGGCATGCCCGGCAAAGTGGGCGTCGACGGCAAGGACGTGGGGCCGCTCTATCACGCGGGGCGTTTGGCGGAGATCCGCGACTATTGCCTGTGCGACGTGGTGCAGACGGCCGGCGTGTTCTTGCGTGTGCAGTTGCTGCGTGGGGTGCTCGGGCGGGCCGCCTACGTCGAGGCGATGCGGGGGCTGATTCGGTTGAGCGAAACGGACGAGCGCGTGCGACCGGTTCGGGCCGCCATGAACGTCGAACGCTTGCTGCTCGGCGAGCCGCTGGTTCCTGTCGCGGCCGAGCCGCTGGACTCTGCGGAGGCGGAGCCGCTGGCTCCTGCAGCGGCGGAGCCGCTGGTGGGGGCTCCCGGGGTTGGTGCGGAGGCGGGGGCCGCCGAACCAGCGGGGATCGACTCGAGCAGTCACGGTGAGTCCGACGGCGAGCCAGCGCCCGGCGCACCTTGGCCGGACGAGCTCGACGAGCCCGCAGCCTGAATCGGCCCCACGCGCCCGCGGCTCGCATCGACGCGACGCCCGAGAGAACTCAGGGTTCGCGATAGAAGCGGGGCACACGTCGCGAGACGTTCGTCAGCACTTCCCAAGGGATCGTGCCGGCTGCCCGCGCCAGATCGTGGGCCGTGATCTCGGCCGAGCTGCGCTCGCCCGGGACCTTCTGGCTGCCCAGCACGACCACCTCGTCGCCCAGCGCGGCTCCGGGCACGTCCGTGACGTCCAGCATCGTCATGTCCATGCTGACGATGCCCACGATGGGCGCGCGTCGCCCGCGCACCAGCATGGCGCCGCGGTTCGACACCGCGCGGCTCAGCCCGTCGGCATAGCCCATTGGTACCGTCGCCACCCGCGACGGCCGCGTCGCGACCCAGGTGCTGCCGTAGCCGACGGCGTCACCGGGCGCGAGATCGCGAACAGCCACCACGCGCGTGTGAATGCTCATCACCGGGCGCAGGGTGCTTGCCAGATCATCTGCGTCGGCGAGGCCCGCGCGGGGCAGGGGATTCGGACCGAACAGCGCGATGCCGGGGCGGACCACGTCGAAGCTCGCTCCGCCCCGCAAGAGCGCGGCGCTGTTGGCGGCATGACGGAGCTCCGGCACCAGGCCTTCGGCGCGAAATACCTCGCAGGCCCGCGCGAACGAGTCGAGTGGCGCCTCGAGGGCGTCGGACTCGGGGCCGTCGGCGTTGGCGAAGTGGGTCATCAGACCTTCGAAGACAATCTCGCGGTGGCGGGCCAACACTGTCGCCAGGCGTGACCACTCGCTGGGGGGCGCGCCCAGGCGCGCCATGCCGGTGTCCACCTTGATGTGCGCGCGCGCTCGTCCGAGCTCGGCCGACGCCAAGGTCCGAGCGAGCTCTTCCACCTGGGCCGGCTCGTGAAGCACGGGGGTGAGCCCGTGGTGCAGCAGCTCCCGGAACGCGCTCTTGTAGTAGCCGCCCATCACCAGGATGGGGACCGAAATGCCAGCCTCGCGCAGCTCGACGCCTTCTTCCACCAGCGCCACGCACACGCCG
Organism: Polyangiaceae bacterium; assembly: GCA_035456245.1. Classification (GTDB taxonomy): domain Bacteria; phylum Myxococcota_A; class Polyangia; order Polyangiales; family Polyangiaceae; genus NIC37A-2. The sequence goes on along the minus strand of DATIDO010000565.1, from coordinate 3,387 downwards.
TCGACACCCCCGCGCTCCAGCGTGCGTGCCACGGCTTTGGCGCCGTGACCGTAGCCGTCGGCCTTCAATACGGCCCAGATGCGCGGCGCCGCTTGGTTTCTACGGCTGGAAACGGTGCGCAGAACGTGGAGGTTGTGCCGCAGGTTGTCCAGGTTCACTTCGGCGCGCGTGGGGCGCACGACGTCGGTCGGCAGCGCGCGCCGGGGGCGCAGGATCCGCTCGGCGCCGTGGTCTGCGTCGTGCTCGTCGGTGGCCTTCTCGCCGGTGGCCTTCTCGTCAGTGGCCTTCTCGCCCGCGGCATCGTCGTCGCGCGGGGGGGCGTCGCCGTGATTCGACGGTTCGGACATGGGGGCTCTCGATACTCTGCGCGCATCGCTCGAAAAGCGCCACCTCCGGTGCTACCTCACCGGCCATGTTCAGCGGCTTGGTAGCCGGCGTGGGGCGGATTCGGGCGCGCAGCGCGCTCGCAGCGGGTCAGCGCTTCGTCATTTCACATCCCTTCGGCCAGCTGGAGCTGGGCGAGTCGATCGCGGTTCAAGGCGTGTGTCTCACCGTCACCGGCTGGGAGGAGCACGAGGGCGAGTCACGCTTTTTCGTCGAGCTTTCGCCCGAGACGCTTGCGCGTACGACTTTGGGCCAGCTCCCCGACGATGGCGCGGTGAACCTGGAACGAGCGCTGCGCGCCAGTGATCGCTTGGGTGGTCACCTCGTGACCGGCCACGTCGACGCGGTGGGTCGGGTCGAGCGCCTCGAGGCTCTCGGCGAGATGATGCGCGTGGTGGTGTCGGTGCCGGCCGGTCTCTCGCGCTTCGTGGCCGAGAAAGGCTCGCTGACCGTCGAGGGCGTGTCGCTCACCGTGAACGCCGTGAGCGGAGACCAGGCGGAACTCTTGCTCATCCCTCACACGCGGGCCGTCACCACGCTGGGTGGTTTGACGGACGGGGCCCCCGTCAATTTGGAGGTCGATCTCGTGGCGCGTTACGTCGAGCGGTTGCTGCTCGCTCGCACGCCGGGCTGAGCCCGGGCGTTTCGAGGCCGTCCTGTCGAGTTCGGCCGGCCCGTTCGGCTGGTCCGTTCGGCCGGCATGGCTCGCCCGGCCCGCTCGGCCTGCCCTGTGTGCTGGGGGGTCGTGGCCTGGGCGAAAGCGGCCCGCGCGTCGCGCTTTTCCTTGCCAGGGACGCCGTTTGGGCCCATCCATCTCGTCCCGACGGCCCCGCGCCGTCGGCCGCCGACTCATGGTCTCTCGCACCGATCCCACGTCTCCGCTCACCCTCGACATCACGCCCGAGCACCTCAAGAACGTGCAAGCGGCGCTGGACGATATTCGCGCCGGCAAGATGGTGATCTTGGTCGACGACGAGGACCGGGAGAACGAGGGCGACCTGTGCATGGCAGCCGATCGCGTCACGCCGGAGGCCATCAACTTCATGGCTCTGCAGGGGCGCGGCCTGATCTGCCTCACCCTGACCGAGGAGCAGGTCACCCGGCTCGATTTGCCGATGATGTCCGCACCGGGTCGCGGCGGGCCGCCGCTCGGTACGGCCTTCACCGTCAGCATCGAGGCGCGTCGTGGCGTGACGACCGGCATCAGCGCCAAGGATCGCGCGCACACCATCCGCGTGGCCAGTCACCCCGACGCACGCGCCGACGACCTGGTCGTGCCGGGCCACGTCTTTCCGCTGCAGGCGCGCCGCGGAGGCGTGCTGGTTCGCGCCGGCCAGACGGAGGGCTCCGTCGATCTGGCCCGCCTGGCTGGTCTCAACGCTGCCGGCGTGATCTGCGAGATCATCCGCGACGACGGCACCATGGCGCGCATGCCCGATCTCGAGGCCTTCGCGGCCAAGCACGATCTGCGCATCCTCACCATCGCCGATCTCATCTCCTACCGCCTGCAGACCGAGCGTCTGGTGCGCGCGGTGGAAGAGGCGCCCGTTCCGCTCGACCGTACGGGCACCTCCTGGCGCACGGTCGTCTACGAGTCGACCCTCGACGATCGGCAGATCCTGGCGCTCGTGAAGGGTGACGTGGACACCCGGGAGCCGGTCCTGTGCCGGATGCACTCGGGCTCGGTGCTCGGTGACGTGTTCTCGTCGACGCCGAGCGATGGCCGCTCCAACTTGATGCAGGCCGTGAGCCTGATCGAGAAGGAAGGGCGCGGCGTGATCGTCTATCTGCCGCCGCGCGGGAACCTGGCCAGCGAGCTCTCGGCCTTCGAGCGTCGGCGCTCGGGTGGAGCGGAGGTCGAGGCGACGCGCCCCAACGGTGGCACGCTGCGCGAGTACGGTCTGGGCGCGCAGGTGCTGCGCGACTTGGGCTTGCACGAGATCCGTCTGCTGACCAACAGCCCGCGCAAGATCGCGGGCATTCACGGCTATGGCCTGTCGGTGACCAGCGTGCCGCTCTCCCCCGAACTGTCGTTGGAGCGTGGGGCCCAGGGGTCCTGAGGAGACACGAATGGGAGCGCGCACTTCGGCTCGGGAAGCGGCACTGCAGATGTTGTACGCGGTCGAGGCGGCGGATCAGCCGCTCGACGAGGTGATCCGCGACTACTGGCGCGAGACACCGGGTGACGCCGAGGGGCGCGCCTACGCGGACGAAGCCGTGCGCGGTGTGACGGGTCGGCTCGAGGACGTCGACGGTCGCATCCAGGCTGCCAGCGAGAACTGGCGGCTCGAGCGCATGACGCGGGTCGACCGCAACGTGCTGCGCCTGGGCACCTACGAGTTGTGCTTCTGTTTGGACGTACCGCGAGCGGTGATCCTCGACGAGTCGGTCGAGCTGGCCAAGCGCTTCGGCACGGAAGAGAGCGGCAAGTTCGTCAACGGTGTGCTCGAGCGCATCGCCAACGAGTTCGCGGCGCGCGCTGCGGAGAAGTGAGCGCGTGGAGCTGCGCTTCGTCACGCCGGATCTGCGTCGTCTCGACCTGGCGGTCAGCGAAGCGTTGGTCGTGCCGCTGTTCTCCGATCAGCGACCGCCACGCGGCGTAGCGGGCTTGGTCGACTACCGTTTGGCGGGGCACATCTCCGAGCTGCTGCGGCGTGAGACGCTGCGGGGCGCGGCGTTCGAGCGTTTGCTCGTGCCCGGTCGTCCCAAGCTGCCTTTCGACAAAATCTTGCTCCTGGGCTGCGGCGACAGTCGCGCCCTGAACCCGCAGGTGTTCGCCGCAGCGGTCGACCAGGTGTTGAACGCGCTGGCCGAGCTGGGCGTGCGCCGCGCCGTCGTGGAGTTGCCGGGCCGCGCTCAGGGGCTGATCGGCGCCGAGCTGGCCACGGAGATTCTGCTCGAGCGCGCGCAGCCCTACGAGCAGTTCGACACCTGGACGCTGGTGGATACGGCCGAGGCGGCGCGCGAGGTGGGGACCAACCTGCGGCGCGATCGGCGGCGCGA
>DATIDO010000564.1:0-16159 GCA_035456245.1 Polyangiaceae bacterium | reverse complement strand
CTGGCTGCCCACGACCTCCACGAAGGCCCGGGCGGCCTTGGGGTGAGGGGCGCCCTTCGGCAGCCCAAAGACGGTGGAGTTGAAGGTGAAATAGCCTTGCGAGCCGAGGCCGGGGACGACGCCGAAGTCCTCGTCGGCTACCCAGGGCTCGCGAGCCCGGCCGTCGGCGTCGTGGCCGCTCTCCAAGTAGGCTTTGCCCCAGTCGCCCATCACGTACATGGCCGAGTCACCACGGTAGAGCGCGTCGCCGCCCGAGCCCCAGGCGTCGGCGGCGATGGCGACGTCCGAGCACTCCAGCACGCGCTTCAGGTTGGTGAAGAGCTCCTCGACTCGGGGATCGTTCGGATCGGCGTTGCCCGAGAAGTAGTCGCGATAGAACTTGCCGCCGGTCACGGCCGGCATCAACGTCTCGAAGGTGACGAGGGCCAGCACCCAGCCTGCCGCCGGTACGGCCAGGGGGTGCTCCAAGCCACCAGCCTTCAGCTTGTCGCAAGCCGCGTAGAAGTCGTCGAGGCTCGCGGGCGGGGTGACGTCGTGCTGCGTGAAGAGCGCCTTGTTGTAGTAGAGATTGTTGTCGCGCTCGATGTTCAGCGGCACGCCGTACATCACGCCGTCCCGGCTGACGATGTCGAGCAGGGCCTGCGGGTACACGCCCGAATCCCAGCCGTTTTCGGCCGCGAGATCCTGCAGCGGCGCCATCTTTTCCTTGTCGACCCAGGTCATCAGGTCCACGCCCGAGAGAGCCTGGAAGCTGTCGGGTGGCTCACCGGTCTCCAGCCGCGTCTTCAGGCGGGCGCGCTGCGTCTCGGCATCGATGGCAGCCGCGTTGGTCACTTTCACGTTGGGATATTCGTCGACGTACACCCCGACGAGCGCGTCGAGGGCCTCGACCTCGCCCGGAGCAATCCACCACGAGAAGATCTCGAGGGTACTTTCGACGGAGCCGGTATTTCCGTCCCCTCCTCCGCCATCGCCATTCGTCGAATCCGACGAACAGCCGACGGATGAAGTGATTGCCAGCAAGCCCACTGCACCGAGAAGAGAAAGCGTACGCATGAAACGCCAAGATACGTGCTGGCGCGCCATAGGCAAACGTCAAGCATCACTCTCCGGTGATACCGACGGTGTCTCTCGCAGACCTGCCTACCTCAGGGTACGCACGCGCCGTCGATGCACTCACCAGCGCAAACGGTCTCGCAGTCACCGCAATGCTGCGGGTTGTCGGAGGTATCCGTCTCGCACGCGTTCTTGGTCGAGCCGTCGCAGTCGGCAAAGGGCGGGGTGCAGATGACGAACTGACAGACACCGCTGACGCAAGCGGTCACGGCGTTCGCCATCTGGCACACACGCCCACAAGCGCCGCAGTTGTCGATGTTGGCGGCGGTGTCGATCTCGCAGCCGTTGGCTTCGTTCCCGTCGCAGTCTTCGTTGCGATCGCTGCACACGGCGATGCCGCATTCGCCAGCCGAGGTGCAGCGGGCTACGGCGCCGGGAAGCTGGCAGGGGGAGCAAGCGTCGCGGGCACAGCCTGTCTCGGGGCTGTCGAGCGGCACACACTGCTGCTCGCCTTCGGGATCGTCGCTGGAGACGGGGCAGAGCTTTTCTCGAGAGGCGCATTCGAGCGCGCCGTCGCCTTCCACCAAGTAGTCGGTATCGAAAGCCAGGCTGCAGCCCAGCAGCGAGAGGGTCGTGGCGAAGGCGAACGCGCCGGCCCAGCGTGCGGGGCGGGCGGGCGCCCTGGCGGGGAGTCTGGATCTCATTGGAACACCCCCTGATAGCCGACGTAGGCAAGCTGAGGAGTCACGACGCTCGTGAACCCCGCGCTCGAGGTTTGCTCGGTGTGCGCGGGCACGCTGGGTCTGGCCAGATAGGTGACCAGCGCCGCCACACCGGCGGCGATGCCGACACCATAGCCGATGTCGGCCACCAGGAACTTCGTGTCCACGCTGTCCTTTTGCCCTGCGCTGCAGTTGGGGGCACAGGTGAGTCCGTCCCGCTCGACGATGCCGATGACACCGAACGTGCCACCGACCAAAAGGCCCGCGAGACTGGTGCTAGCCAGCACGTAGGTGAGCGTGGGAACGGGGCGCTCCGAGGGAGCCGCGCTCGGGGCGACCGCCTCGGCCGCCGGCGTCGCTGGGGTCGCCGCGGGGACCGGCACCTCGAACTGCACGCGGCGCCGCGCCTCCCCGATCGCCAGCACCACGACCTGTGTCTGTGGCTCGCGTTCCGGCAAAACCAGACGCACGACGTGGCGTCCCGGGTTCACCGCGATCGCGCGACCGTCGAGCGCACCTGCCTGGGGAGCGTCGTCGATGAAGACGTCACCCTCGATTAGGTTGTTGGGCCCTTGGCTGGCGGTCACCACCAGCGAGGGCTGCTCCTGTCCGAGCTCGGAGTACCAGACGGTGCAGTCGTTGCGTACGATGGCTGGGCACTCCGTCTTCAGGCAGACAGCCGCGGCCTCGCGCGCGCCGATGAGATTGCCGCTGCCTCGATCCAGCTGCACTTTCTCGTGCGCTGCGAGACACCGATCCGCCGTGTCCTGCGCGTGGGCGAGACCGGTCACCATTACCGAAGAAAGAGCGAGCGACGCGGCAACGCGGCGCGGGAGCAAGAATGTAGTCATGGGTGCGCTCGGTCCGAACTGGATTGGCGAGCCAAAGACCAGGATGGCCAGACGAAATGCCCAGCGCAAGCGGAGATGCTCATAGGGGGGCCATTCGTCAGAAATGAGCGCCCCCACGAGGCGCCCCCGTACCAATGCTCATCACTGCGAAAGGAATGAAGGAATCGACCGAGCCGCGACGAAGGTTCGGACGCGTCGAGTCTCCAACCTGACGACCGATGGCCGGCCCGCGCCGATCCGTGCAGCGCGCCCACCGTCGCGAAAAAGAGACATGAACACCATGAGACTACGTGAATTCAGGCTCGTTGCGCTGCTCCCCTTGCTTGCGGCGTGCGCCACCGACGTCGAAGAGTCGGCCGTTTCCTCCAAGTCCGATGCCTTGACGCTGATGGACAAGCCGGGGACCGAGGCAGCTTCCTTCACCGAGGCCGGTCGCGACATCGCTCAGAGCGGTAGCTATACGTTCTACGGCGCCGATACGGACTCGAACACCCCCGGTGGCTTCGACGGCAGCGCCCACTTGTTCAAGAACAACACACCGCTGCGCTCGTACGCGGCGACGACGATTCATCCGGGTACGCGCTTCGGCTATTTCGTCGGACTCTCGCCCAACTGGGTCGCGGGCAAGATCGACTTCTTTCCGGTCTCCCCCGGCGTGGTGAAGGACGCGGTCCTGCTCGTGGGCAAGAACGCCGCGGGTGAGTTCGAGAGCTGCGGTACGCTCGGGCCGAACGGCGAGATCCCCAACTGCGTGACCTGTGCGGTCGGACCGGACGACGGGCAGGGACTGCCGGACTTCGCGCGCTTGACCTGCGCGGCCGTCCCCCAGGCAACCGTGCTGCGCCCAGCTGCCTTTTCGGGTGAAGAGCGGATCATCGGTTTGGCCCTCAGCGGCGACGAACTGCTGCTGAGCTCGAGCGAGAAGATTGCGCAGATGAAGTGGAACGGCTCGGCCTGGGTGGAGGCCGTGATCGCTCGCTCTGGCTCGGAGACGTTCGACGGACCCCTCGTGCAAAGCGAGAACCGATTGGCTGCGACGGTGGCTCGGCCCGACGGGACTCGCGTCGTCAACATCTACCAGCGGGCCAGCGCAACCCAGCCGTGGCAGTTCGCGTTCCGCGTTCACCCCTCGACCCCGAGGAGCGACTTCGGCACGAAGCTCGCGCTCAGTGGCAACTCTCTGCTCGCGCTCACCAGCGGTAGCGTTTACTTCATCGATCTGGTGACTGGCACGCCCGCAGACATCGAGCAGGGCGCCAGCCGCACCTGCGTACTGACCGGTTCGGCCTATGACATCGCGGTGTCGGGTAACAAGGCGGTGGTTGCAACGAATACTCTGCCCCTCACCTTTCAGCGTGGTGAGCAGTGGAGCTTCCACGGTGGTCTGCCGGGGGGCCTGTTCCCTCGCGACGTAGGCCAGGGTAGCGGGTCCACGCTCGCGACTCTGTGGGGCGCCGCCATCGACGGAGACCGCGTGGCCATCGGCTGGCGCAACTACGCCGGCGACAACCCCACGGCTACGGGCGCCGCCATCGGCTTCGGCTTCGACGACTACGGTTGTGGGTCGTTGCGCACTCTTCCGAACGGCACCCAGGCGCGAGTCGCGCAGCTGTCCCCCGTCGGCGTGACAGCGCCGGCCTTCTATCAATTCCCCGTCGGCAACGCGATCGATGGCTCGTCCGGCACACGCTGGATGGCGCCCCAAACGCCGGGCACGACCATCGCCTTCGATCTGGGTGAGCTGCGCATGCTCAACCATCTCGAGCTCGAGTGGGGAACGACCTACGGCAGCAACGTCACCGTGCAGATCAGCGAGAACGGCACGAGCTGGGTGGACGTGGCGACGGTCAGCGGCAGCGGCGGAACCCAGGTGGTGGATCTGAGCCAGAACACGCAGGCCTTTGGCCGGCATGTGCGGTTGCGCATCAACGACATCAAGAACCAGCCGGGCACCGGCGACTGGGGCGTGGCCATCCACGAGGCTCGTATCTATCGCCGCGTGAGCGACAGCTGCGCAGCTCCTCCCCAGCTGACCTGCACGGGCTCGGCCCCGGCGCACGTGTGCCAAGGCCATTGCGGCGGCAGCGCGCCGAGCGGCTGCTACTGCGACGAGGCATGCAGCGGCTACGGCGACTGCTGCTCGCCGGACGGTAGCGACCGCGGCGCCCAGTACGCGAGCACCGTCGCTGCGGTCTGCGGGTACTGAGGGCCGGCGAGTTCGCTCTTCGGGGAGCCGAACTCCAGCGGCAGCAGGAAGGGACCAGAGTCGCGGATTGTCCGCGGCCTGGTCCTTTCATTTTGGGCTCTAGCCAATACCGAGGCGGAGTTCTGAGCTCAGGCTCTTGCGAAGCCAGGCGCCCGTGGCCTGGTCGGGCAGGCCCAGATCGGAGGGGAATGCCTCGGCGGTTGGCGAGTTCTCCAAGGCATCGAGTGCATCGAGCAGCGCAGTCTCGAGCTCTCTGCGTTCGGGCAGAGTAAGGACGCGCAGGTAGGCGTCGTGCAGATCCCAAGCCAGCATGGCGTGGTGTCGCTCGTCGTTGGCGATGCTCCCAAAGATCCGGCGCAGCCGCGGGTCGGGAGCGTGTTGGGCTTGGTAAGCCATCGAGAGAGCTGCAAGTGTCTCGTTCACGCAGCCTGCCGTGACGTTCTCGAGCGCGAGTTGCAGGAGGGATCGCTGGGGCAAAGGTCGAAATCTGCGCTGTGGAACGGGGCAGCCACAGCGTCTCGCTTCGCGACTCATGAGCCTCGTATGGCGTGCCTCCTCGCGCGCGGCACGGCGTAGGCGAGCACGAAACGGCTCGAGCGCGCTGCCATTCAGCTCCCGCGCCAGCGCGCGAAAGCTGTGAATGCTGCTCGCTTCATCCGCGGCAGCGCGGGCAAACCAGCGCCCTCGCGCGTCCGTACCTTCGAGTGGGCCCTGAACTCCCCAGCTGGCATGAGGTCGCCCCTCGTAGGCTGGCGGAGGGCAAACCCATGCCCCGACCACGCACGCCACCGAGATGGCCGTGTCTCCTCCCACGGCCGGTCCTTCGGTGTCGCTCCGACCGCCCAGGCCGCCCTGACCTGCCGTGCCACCAAAGCCACCGCCGGCTTCGAAGCCTTCGGGGCCGCTGACCTCACAGCTGACGTAATGGGTGTCGCCGAGGCGGCCGCAGATCGACAGGCATTCTTCCGCGGTGATTCCATACGAGACAATTGCTGCCCAGTCGCCCGCCCAAACCGGTGCAGCGAACTCGTAGTAGCGGTCCTCGCAGGTCCGCTCGTCGTCGCCGGTGCACGCCTGAAACACCAATCCGCTCGCCCCCAAGAGGATCCAGGCAAATTTGGTCTCCAAGAGGCTACTCATGGGCCTGCGGTAACGCGTCGACGGCACTCTAGACATGATGGCGGCGCCGCGCAGCGGTCACAAGGGACCGGTGCGACTGCGGGAGAGGATTCGGAGCGATTGCTGCGCAGTTTGTTCCGTGCGGTAGGCGGCTGGCCGCCTGACGGAATGTCCCGTATACGAGACAGCAGTTTCGAACCGAAAGAGACAACCGAAGATGCTTCAGCTGCGTTCGTGGATTCTGTTCACTCTCGCGCTCTCTGGCTCGGCCTGCACGGAGGCCCAGTCCAAAGACTCCGCGCCGGCCAAGAAGGACGAGCAGGGGGCTCCCGTTCAGCAACCCGTCACCACCATTCGGCTTGCCGACGAAGGCAACGCTGGCTTGCTCGCTTATGCCAAGCGGGAGGGCGTCTTGGAGAGGGAGCTCGCCAAGGTCGGGGCGAAGATCGAGTGGGTGCCGGCAGCGGGCGCCTTCAGCGCCAACTTCGAGGCCATGAACTCGGGCACCATCAACACCTCGCGCGCGGCCGTGAGCCCCATCGTCGGCGCCTTGGCCCACAACTTGAGGTTCAAGGTCTTCGCCGTCGCCGAGCGCGGCACGGGAATTCAGTCCGGCGTCATCTCGCCGAAAGGGAGCTCGATCCGGCGCGTCGAGGATCTGGTTGGAAAGCGCGTGGCGTTGAACCTGGCCGCCCATGGCGACTACGTCTTGCTGCGGTCCCTGCAGAAGTTCGGCATTCCGGCCGACAAGGTGCAGCGTGTGCCGATCCAGCCTCCGGACGCGGCGGCCGCCTTTGCGACCGGCAAGGTGGACGCTTGGAGCACGTTCGGCGTGTTTCTCACGACGGCCGTCAACAATGGGGCGAATGTCTTGGTGTCCGAGGATCAAATCGAGTCCGACGACGTGGGCGTCATCTCGGCCAACGTGGAGACGCTGAAGAGCAATCCCCTGGCGTATCGGACGCTGCTGAAGGTGCTCGCGGATCTGACCGAGCTCGCACACCGCGAGCCGGAGAAGTTCCAGAACGTGTTCACCGACAAGGGCCCGACCGCGGCCTCCGGGGCCGTGCTCCAGGCCAACATCGAGGAAACTCGCAAGGCCCCGAGCTTCCATGTCCCGGCCAGCGTGGACAAGGAGCGCATCGCCAACGTCGCCAAGCTGCTGTTCGAGAACGACTCGATCGATCGCGATATCCGAGTCGACGAGATCGTGTTCGACATCGACGCAGCAGCAACGGCAGCCGCATCGGCAACCGGAGTACGCTAGCCCGCAGTGACCGCGCCGGGGTCGCGTCCGCGCTGGCGCGGACGCGGGCCTTGCTGGAGGCCGGAAAATCTCCTGCGCGCGTAGCCTCGACGTTTCCGAACGTAGTTTCAACGCTCGACGCGGGTAGATTCCAGGCTTCCATAGCTAGCCTCAACGGACGACGTCGGTAGGTTCAACCGTTTCGATCTCAGCCTCAGCTGTTTCGAACTCAGCTTCAGCGCTTTCGAAGCTAGATCCCCCTCCGTATTTGCCAGGTTCAACCCTTTCGCGCCCAGGGTCAGGGGGTTGAACCTAGGCGCGTCGAGGGTTGAGGCTGAGAAAAATTCGGCAGAACCTGCTTCCACGAGCGTTGAACCTAGGCGCGTCGAGGGTTGAGGCTGACTTCGCTTCGGTTGAGGCTGACTTCGAAAGTCCTGAACCTACCTGCGAAACGGTTGAGGCAAACGGAAGCGGAGCATGCCCCTGGCTGGCGGCGGTGCCTGCGAACCATGCGGGACTCCCGCCGCCAGGAAGTCGAGCTTCTCTCGTTCTCGAGAGTCTGACCACCATCCGCCGCGCCGGAGCGGACCTCCAGGGCCACGCATGTTCAGATCGCTTCCGGGTAGGGAGGCGCCTCGTCGTAGCGGCGGTCGCGGCCGTTGATGTAGCGCACCGGAATCGCCGCGAATTGTTCGGGGGTGAGGTCCAGCGCGGGCACGGAAATGGCGTGGAAGATGCCGCCCAGGTGCTCGAGGTTGCCCTGCGCGTAGGTGCGGATGCCGCAATGGCTGCAAAAGGCGAAGGTCAGGTGCGGCTCGAGGTCCCCTGGCGGCGTCCAGCGGTACTCGGAGAGGCTGCCGCCCTCGAGCCTTCGGAAGGCCTGGGGCCCTTTGGCGAACGCGAACCAAGTGCGAGCCTTGGCGCAATACGAGCAATTGCAGCGGTTCGAGCCTTCCTCGAGATCGAGGTCCGCCTCGAAGCGGATCGCCCCGCAATGACAGCTTCCCGTGTACGTCCTCATGGCCATGGCGTTCCTTTCCCTGGTTGCATGTTGCAACCAGTAGCCAAACTACAGGACTGGTTGTATATTGCAAGCAGTCAACGCATGCCTGTCAAAGAGCCGCGCTCGTACTGCCCGATCAGCCTGTCCCTGGAGATTTTCGGCGACACGTGGACCTTGCTCGTGTTGCGGGACCTGATGTTCGTCGGCAAACGGCATTTTCGAGAGTTGCTCGAGTCCGACGAGCACATTTCCTCGAACATCCTCGCGGATCGTTTGGCGCGCCTCGTCGAGCACGGCCTGCTGACGAAGGCGGAGGATCCGACCCACAAGCAGAAGGCCATCTACTCGCTCACCGAGAAGGGCATCGCGCTCTTGCCGATCATCGTGCAGATCGGAGCCTGGGGCTCGCGCTTTTCTCCCGACGCCAAGAAGCTCGACCGGCCTGGGCGCAAGTTCTTGCGCGACCTCCAAGAAAGTGGACCGCTCGGTTGGGCCCAGCGTATGGAAGAGCTGCGCGCCACCCACCTGGGTTGAAGCTCTGCCGCCGCCTTCCGCGCCGGCGCGGGCGGATCGGGTGTGCCGGATGCCGGCGGGCGGACGGAACGGCGAAAGGATTCGCAAGGCGGGACTAAGGGTCCACTGGGGCTGCGGCCTGCCACTCTTCCAGAGCCTGGACGAGCGGCTCGAGTAGTCGTTTCACGCGCGGAATGGCTCGGGTGCTGCGAGGCACGAGCAGCGACAGCTTTCTTCGGATGGGTGGAACACTCAGGTTCACCTTCCTGAGAGGCAGAGCCGGTGCGAACGCCGGATGCGGAGCCGGCAGGAGCATCGCGCCGAGACCCAGCTCGCAGGCGCGGAGCTGAAGCAGGTAGTCATCCGAAGCGAAAGCCAAACGCAAGTCGGGGACGAGGCGCTGCAGAATGTTGTTCGGCGACAAGTCGTCCAGCGGTGGAGCCCAACCGATCCAGTCGAGCTCGGCAGGAGTCGTCACTTGCGGGCGAGTCGCGGCGTAACTCTCCGCCGCGTAGGCGAAGAGCCTCAGGTCGATGCTGGCCACGCAGTCAGCGTTGGCGACGCCATCCAAACGCAACGCAATGTCTGCTTCGCGCCGGATCATGTCGAGCGGACGCACTGTCGAGAGGACCTGCAGATCGACGTCGGGAACCTCGGCCCGAAGTCGCGCGGCCCAGGGCGTCAAGAGCATGTGCCCGATCCCCGGTGGGACCGTGATCTTGACCACTCCGTGGCGCTCGGATCCGCGCTCCACCGTGTTCGAAAGCTCGGCGGCCCATTTGGCCATTTGCCGCGCAGGCTCGAGCAGTCGCAGGCCGAAGTCAGTGAGCGCGACGCCGGAACGATCGCGCTCGAACAGTGGCTCTCCCAGCGTGCTTTCGAGCTCGGCGAGCTTTCGACTCATGGTGGGCTGCGTCATGCCGAGCTTGCGCGCGGCCGCACTCAAGCTGCCTGCCTCTGCAACGGTCAAGAACAGCTGCGCGCCATCCCAGGGGATATCCATTGGCGCATGTCTACATGCAACCATTCGCAATGGGCAATCGGGAAGCCATTCGCACAATGCGCTGCATGCCGATTCGCCACCTGAACGCTCCGCTCTTCTCCGCCCTAACCTTGTTGCTCTCTGCATGTGGAGCCTCGTCCCAGCCACAGTCCTCGACGGCGCCGAGCCAAGCGAAAGCCTCCATGCACGAGGTCGCCGTCAGTACATGGGGGAAGACCACGACGCTCGAAGCCATCGAAAGGGTTCTGGATGCTCCTGGCCCACTCGACGTCGAGACGGTCGAAAGCGCCGGTTGGCAGTCGCCACGCGGCGGCCTCATCAACCTGCAAAATCCCAAAGCAGCGCAGCTCGAGGACGGCCCCGAGCCGATCGCGATCTACTTTCACGCCATTTCGCACCCGAGTCGGGGCCTCTTCCTAGTCGACACCGGCGTCGAGCAGGCGCTCACGGCAGAAGACCATCCCCTTCGGCAGAGTGAGGTGGGACGAGCGTTCGGCTTCGGCGCCCTGCAAGCAAAGACACCGCTCGGCTCATGGCTCGACCACCGCGATGTCTCAGGAGTCTTCCTGACGCATCTGCACTTGGATCACGTCCTGGGCCTGCCCGACGTGCCCTTGAGCACGCCTGTCTTCGTCGGTCCCGGAGAGACGACCCTGGAGAGCGCCTACCACGGGCTCACCCAGCCGGCCGTCGACGCACGCCTGGCAGGCCGTCCCGCCTTGCAAGAGTGGCACTTCGACGGCGCCGAGGCCCTCGATGTGTTCGAGGATCAGTCTCTCTTCGTCTTGAGCAGCCCCGGGCATACGCCGGGCAGTGTCGTTTTCCTCGCCCGAACGAAGAACGGCCCCGTCCTGTTCACCGGTGACACTTGTCACACCGCCTGGGGTTGGCAGAACGGTGTGGAACCGGGCACGTTCTCGCACGATCTCGAAGAGAACGCCGCGAGCCTGACGATGCTCCGGGAGCTCTCCGTGCGTCATCCTGGGCTCGCCGTGCGACTCGGGCACCAATCGATCTGACCGATCCGGAGCGTCGCGCTGGCGCGGGGAGGTGCGGTGCTCGCGGCCATTCGCCGTGGTGTGCAGTGGCAAACCGCGAACCGCTCGGTCTATCCCAACGGCTCGTACGGCAATGGTGGCGCCATGCGCGCGGCGGTCGTGGGGCTGTTCTTCGCCGAGGCTCACGTAGAGCTCAGAATCGCGAGGATCGGCCCCAACCAGCGCCCCAAGGCGCGCAGGCCCGCGTCATGGGAGCGTACGCACGAGGCGTAGGCCCAGCGCCGGACCGCGATCGGGAGCAGGAATCGATAGCAGGCTTGCGGGTCGGCAGAGGTATGCCTTGCGTGTGTACTGCCCGCCTACGACCAAGCGTGCGGGATGGCTGAAGTCGCCTACCGCGCCTCGAGGATCGCTCCCTCCGGGCGATGAACTGTAGGACTGGTCTTCGTTGGTCCACTCGTTGATGTTACCGATGGTGTCATAGAGACCAAAGCCGTTGGGCTCGAGCTCGCCACCCAGGTGAGCCCTGCCACCGGAGTTGTTGCAGTACCAAGCGATGGTCTCGAGCGCGGGATCCAACAGGCAGAGGGTAGCGTCCTCCTGAGCCACGATGTCGCCGCTGTAAAAAGTCGAAATGGTGCCAGCGCGAGCGGCGTACTCGGCCTCGGCGCGAGTTGGCAAACGATAGCCCTCGCACTCGTACACGGAGGCGTTGGGGGCCGCGACCCCGGTGCAATCGAGATCCACGCCCAAGCTGCCAGTGCAGCCGACGGGCTGGTAGCAGGGAGAATGCCCGTTTTGCGCTGAGAGTAGGTTGGCGACGTGCAGTGCGTCCCACCAAGACACATTCGCCACGGGACAGTTCGGCTGGTCACAAATGACTGCGCAATCCACGTCTTCACATGCGTCAGGAGGCGGAGCCGCGCCCACAATCGTTTCCCACTCGGCGCGAGTGAACTCCTTCTGCTGCACTTCGATGCTGTGCGTCAGCGTCACGGCTGTGAGGTCTTCAGTATAGAGCCCGTGGCGCCACTCGGTCTCGGGGGACCCCATGACGAAGCAGCTGGGAGGTAGCGTGCACCACCCGTCGGTGCAGTGGGCCTCGACCTTGGCATGGACGCAGGACTCGAAGCCGGGCGGGGGGTGAAAGCGCGGCGTGGGCTCGGCTGGGGCGCCGCCGCTGCCGTTGGTGAGGCCGCCGGAACCGCCGCTCGAATTGCCGGTGCCGCCGTTGGCGCCGCTGCTGTCGGCGTCACCAAGTGGCGACTTCGAATTGCTGCACGCAGCGATGGCCAACAGGCATCCAAACGATACTCGCGCGTGGGTCATGGCCCAGTGTTTCTCCCTACACCATGCAGGTTGCCGGCGCTTTCGATGTCCCCGGGTTCGTCTCGCGAACCTCCGTATTTTCGGCGAGCCCGATCCAGAATCCACCCGGCCCGACTCTTCGTAACACTGAAACGAAAAAGCCCAGCGATGTCGCTGTGCTTCAGGGGTGGGCCATATAGGACTTTGCACCGCGCCAGTTGCCGGAGGCGTCCGTCGGTTCTCGAGGGGACGAAGTGCACTGGACGCCCAAAGGCCGTCGCCTCGCCGACACGGTGCGGGTAAACTCGGGGGTCTTCGCATTCGCCAACAGGGTTTCCGAGAACTCGTCGATCGTCGCCTCGCTATCTGAGCAACTGCATGTCCGTCTTCCGCAACAATGGCTACGTAGCGCCGCTGATCGGCGTCGGAAGTCTCGTCATCATGATGCCAGCGACGCCTGAGACGGTTCGACCGTACCAGATTGGCCTCTTGGTCGCCTGGCTGGTGGGCGGCGCGTGGGTCGTCTGGTATGGCCTGCGTTCGCTGCGTGCCGCGCCGGAAAAGCTCGGTCGACCTCTCAGGTGGTACGAGTGGGTGTTCGATCCGATTGTTTGGAAGCCGCTACCCTTCGACTCCTTCATGCTGATTCAGATGCCATGGTGGGGCCTCGGTTTCGTGGCAGCGATCGTGGCACTGTTGTTCAAAATCACCGGCTGAGACGTCGAGTATCGGGGAACAGTCCGTCGAAGGGGTGGCCGGGTCGCAGTTTGCTTCCGTATCCGCCTCAACCATCAGCTGGCCCAATTTCCCGGGGCACGTCAGTTTCGCGCGCCCCGCTTTCTGCATCCATCTGGCTCCGTATGCGCGAACTAGCGATCGCTACCATTCTTCTTTTCACGTGCGCTTGCGAGTCTCACTCTGGCGACGTTGCCTATGTCGGCGGCTATGAGTTTCATCCGAGTGACGTCGAGGGCACCGTTCGCTTCACGGATTCCGTTACGGGGGAGACGACGGAGTACACGATTGGGACTGGCGAAAGCGCCGCTTGCTCGTGGCGAACAGTTTCTACTCGGACGCAAGGTGACGGCTACACGTGGTCGGACAGTCCGATGACGTCGTGTACGGGCGATGGCGTCGGCATCGTGCGATTCGACACCCATCTTGTCGAGTTTGCATCGCCAGGCTGGCCTGAGGCGTCGGGAACTTACGCTGCCAGCCTGTTCCGACGCGTCGCTGACTCAACCAACCAGTCCGTGGTTGACGGAGATCTCGTGGTCACCTTGTTGGAGACAAGGGGTGAAGTTCTGGCCGAGAGTTACGGGTTGCCGACCGACGATCCTGAGCTCGAGCTCACCAGCGCCGACTACCTGCGAACGTTCAGGGCGACGATGGAAGTCGATTGTTCAGACGATCCGGTTTGCGGGGGCATTTGGTTGCTCGACGTGCAGGTGAGCCAAACAGCAGAGAGCGTTCAGCCGCTTGTTGCGGACTGAAGTTGCTGCTGAAACGGCTTCAGCTCAACGGTCGAGTACGCGATGGCGCCCTTCGGTCTACCTCGCGAAGGCAAAGGTGGCGGTAGAACTGCTTTGGACGTGAAGCTTCTGGGATAGATTGGGCCCAATATGAGCAATCTTTCCTGTATAGGCTTCGGTGCGGAATCTTCGGAGGACCTCCAGGCACTGCTCGATCGCGCGCTGCAGCGGGCCACGGCCACCCGCGGGGCTCGACGGCTGGAAACGCCACATCTCCTTCCTCGACTCCAGTGGTGCCGCGGTCGCCGTTCACATGGATGATGGCCAGAGCAACTGTTTGACGCCCCATTTCGCGCCTGCCGATGGAGGAACGCGTTGGCGCGTGCAGACCCGGGCCTGCGACATTCTAGATATCGACGCGCAGCTCGCCACGCGGACCGCCGTGCAGTTCGTCTTCTTCGACGCCTACGACGAATGGCTGCGAGAGGAGCGCACCTACCCGCTCCAAGTCGTCGGGTTCGCGTCGACGCTCAGCCTCTGCTCGGACGACGCAGCCTGGGAACTGGCTCAAGCAGAGCTTTTCGGGGCGGCCGCGCCCGGCCAAATCGGTGAGCCCGGCAAGCCGATGCGTCTTGCCGACCAAGGGTTCCTACCCCACGGAATGTTCGGCAATGAAGGAGATCTCCGCGCTCGTGCCCGAGCAACGGTGACGGGGCAAGTGGTCTCTCTCAGCCATCCCACGAATCAGCTCAGTGGTCAGCGCTTCACTTGGGCACGTGTGGCTTCGATGATGGGAGAACTCGACATCGTGGCTCCCTTCACGGGCGAAGTAGCGCGCACCGACGGCATGCGAGCGCTAGCCGACGTCTGGCTGGTCGGGCACCCGGAAGGATCGCCGCCTCGGCCAGGCAAGCGCAGTCTCTGGCGCAGGCTGCTCGGACGTTCGTGAAGGTCGAGCCTACCCGGCGACCATTTGCGGACGGTTGGCAGGACGAGCTCACCCGTGCTGGCTCTTCCGGAGCGAGTCGGTTCTGTCGGGCCGGGGCCGGCTCACCCGAAGCGCCCTCCTAGAAACGAAAAAGGCGACTGCTTTCGCAGTCGCCAGGGTGGGCCATATAGGACTTGAACCTATAACAAACGGATTGAGAGCCGGCGGTCACGGGTGCAGGAAAGCGACGAGAAGTCGGCGAGTTAGGAGCTGCGCGAGTCGAACGGACACGTGGACACGAGTGGACTTTGGTGGACAGGAGTGGACATCGACGGACAGCGATCCAGTGCCCCAATTTCCGCCGTCGTCTGTTGCGGCAGCATGCTACCATGCGCACATGACCTACGAGGCACTGCTCGACGAGGCGCTGGCTCTACCCGAAGGCCAGCGCGCGGCGCTCGTCCAGGAGCTCAGTGCCTCGCTCGTCTCCTCAGAGGTCGAAGGTGCCTGGGCTGCGGAAGTCACTCGCCGCGTCAAGCAGCTTCGATCCGGAGTTGCTGAGACGGTCTCGGCGGACGTCGCCGTTGCTCGCGCTCGCGCCGCACTCCAGTCGTTCCGTGGTTGAGCTTCCCACCCGTTGGCTCGAGCGTCTCGATGACTCGTGAAGGGAGCTGCGGATCTTGCGCGTCTGATGCAACCCTGATCACTTTGGCCATCAGGTCATGGCGCTGAGCGAGTTCGAACACAGGCGCTACTGGCGCATGGTGAAAGCATTCATCGAGAGTCGGCGGCCGCCACCGCACCTTCGGAGCCAGGTCGACTTGGCGTTTCGCGTTGCAGGACAGAGCGTCGAGATCTTCGAAGTTCGGCCTCACTGGAAGCAGCCCGAGATCGTCCTCGAGCATCCGGTGGCAAAAGCGACCTACGTGAAGACGACCTCCACGTGGCGCGTGTTCTGGCATCGCAGTGACTTGAAATGGCACCGCTATGGACCGGTGCCCGAGGTGCGATCCTTGGAGGACTTCATTCAGCTCGTGGCCGAGGACGCGCACGCGTGTTTTTGGGGCTAGTTGACGCGAACTGCCGTCCCTTCGTCAGCCAGGCCTCCAAGGACACGGACCGCGCCCGGGCGAGAGGGGCGACCTTCGAATTCGCGCTTTTCGATCGCGCTCCCCGCGGCTGAAGTGTTGCGGATTTGGACGATCCCTTACGGGCAAGACCGAGGCATGGATCACAGACCGGACGGGACACCGCTCGAGTCAGATGATCTACACGTACAAGCGTGCGGCGCGGACCCATGCGGAACTCGAGCTGGGTCAGTTCGAGCTCCTCGACCAGGTCATTCCAGACTGGGAGTGAGGAAGTCGAGGGAGCGTTTCAGGACGGCGGAGACGGCAAACCGAGGTGGAGACAATTTGTCTCCACAGGCTGTCTCCGCTGTCTCCACCCGGCCTGCTTCTACGTAGCCCAGAAACGAAAAAGCACAGCGATGTCGCTGGGCTTCAGGGGTGGGCCATATAGGACTTGAACCTATAACAAACGGATTAAGAGCGGGCGGTCACGGGTGCAGGAAAGGAGCGAGGAATCAGCTGGTTAGGGCCTGAAGTACTCGATGGGCCAACTGGACACGAGTGGACTTTGGTGGACAGGAGTGGACATCAACGGACCGCGATCCTGTGGCCCAATTTCCGCCGTCGTCTGTTGCCGCAGCATGCTACCATGCGCACATGACCT
>DATIDO010000563.1:0-2517 GCA_035456245.1 Polyangiaceae bacterium | reverse complement strand
GACGTAGGCCAGCACCTCGGCGCTCCGGTTGTCGATCACGAGCACGGAGGCCGCACTGGCGTCCTGCTGGACGAGTCGATCGATGGTGGCGCGGGCGAGTGACTCCACCTCGCGTTGCAGGGCGGCGTCGAGCGTCGTCTTCACTTCGGAGAAGGGTGTCTGGCTCGTGCCGGCGACCAGCTCGCCGCGGGCCAAGGCTCGGGCCAGGTGTTGCGCGCCTTGGCCTCGGTAGCTGCGCTGGAGTCGGACCGGTTCGGCCAGGGCGCGCTCGATGGCTTCGTCCGGCACGACGTCGAGCTCCCGGAGACGCTCGAGGATGCGGTCGCGGCGGCGCTTGGCGCGCTCGGTGCCTCGCGAGGGATCGTAGAGGCTGGGGCCGCGCGGCAGGCCGACCAACAGGGCCGCCTCGGCCAGATCCAGATCGGCTGCGGGCTTGTCGAACAGCGCGCGGCTGGCGGCTTCGAGCCCTTGGATGCGCGGCGCGAAGTCGACTCGGTTCAGGTAGGCCTCGAGGATCGAGTCCTTGTCGAGCTCGCGCTCGATGCGCAGCGCCACGACCATCTCTCGCCATTTGCCGGCTAGGGTGCGGGGGCGCTCGAACTGCGCGCGCGCCAGCTGCTGGGTGATGGTGCTGGCGCCCGAGACGAGACGGCGAAACCACAGCGCCTGCGCTGCGGCGCGCGTCATGGCCAACGGATCTACGCCGGGGTGCGAATAGAACCGTTGATCTTCGGCGGCCAGCACGGCCCAACGCACGTGTGCGGGCAGGGTGGCCAGGCGGACCGCGGCGACGCGCTCGCCCTGCGAGGTGACTTCGAGGAGCAACAGGCCCTCTCGATCCAGCACGCGCACGCTGGGTACCTTGTCCGACGCGGCCAAGCTCGCTGGCAAAGGCGTGCGGGCCACGGCGACCAAAGTGGCCGCGAGGAGGCCGAGCACGACCAAGCCCGCCAGCAGGGCCGCGACCACGGCGGCCCGTCCAGCAGCACGCACCGCAGTAACGACGGGCCGCCGGTCGCTCATCGAATTTCGAGCGTGCGCGCGCCGTTGCGACCGAACACCTCGGGCGAATACATCTCCTCGGCGCGCGTCGGTGGTTCGACGAAGGTACCGAGCGTCGTGGCCCGCGCCAAGTAGCGGTAGTGGTACATGCCGGCCGGCAGGTGATCGACGAAGAACAGCACTCGATCGTCTCGCAGCTCGCGGCGGTACCAGCTGTATTGGAAGGCGGTGCCGTGGGCCTGTTCGTCCGCATCCCAGCTGGCCGTGCTGCCGGAGATCTGGGTCCAGGCTGCGCTCGTCTCGAAGCTCGAGTCCACCGCTTCCAGGCCAGCGGGGAGCGGATCGTCGATCACCACGTAGTCGCGTGGCTCGGGGCTCACGATCACCAGATCCACCAGCACCATGCTGCCGGCCTTCAGTTGGGTGGAGTGGCTTTCGGACAGCGCCAGCGTCCCGCTACCCAGCTCGTCCGCGGTGACCTCGCGCAGGCCCTTTTGGACGAAGAAGCCCCGATCGAGTCCTTCGCGGGGGAGCTCCTTGCGCGCGTAGCGCAGCCGAGCCTCGTAGAAGAGCGTGCCGCTGCCCAGCTTCTCGAACACGATGGGCTCGCTGCCCAGCTCGGCCAGCGACAGCGAGCGCTCCACCGTTCGCGCGCCCTTGCCCTGGAAGTTCGCGGTGAGCAGGCTGCGATCTCCCTGCCAGAAGCGCGCGCTGAAAGAAGGCGGCGTCGCCTCGCGCGCCTTTTGGTAGGCGTCGAGAGCCAGCAGGGCAAAGGACGTCTCCTGCGTCGAACGCCAGGAGCCATCGTGGCGAGCCGAGAGCAGGCCGCGGGCGAGGGGGGCGGCCAGGGTGTGCTTGGGATCGTGAGCCAGGAGCGCGCGCAGGACGATGGCAGTGCTGCGGGCGGGCGAGTCCATCAGCGCCGCGTAATCGTCACCCAGGTTCTCGACCACCGCGGCGCGGTTGGCTTCGATGTGGAGCTGGTTCTCCAGCTCGCGAGCCAGGGTCTTGGCCTCTTCACTGCCGGGATGACCCTGGGCGAGCGAGTGGAGCAAGAGCGCGCGCGAGAACACGGGCAGCTGCTTGCGGGCTTCGAACAGCTTGGTCGCGTACCCCGGATCGTAGTTGCCGAGCAGGGTCAGCACGTGGAGGGCGAACGTCGAGGCCGCCAGGGTGGTCCCCTCGCGGGCCTGCGAGAGCTGGCGGCGCAGGTAGGCGCTGCCCATGTCGAGGACCGAGTCTGCGACGGTGAAGCCCCGGTTCTTGGCCTCCCAGACCGCGAACAGGGCGTAGGGCGTGACCCAGTCGGAGCTCTCGCGAGACTCGGGCCACATGCCGAAGCCACCATCGCCGCGCTGGCGCGCCAAGAGATCGGCCAAGCCCTTCTCGACCAGCGGCTTGGTGTCGGCCGGCAGCTTCACGGCGTAGGCGCGGGCCAGCTCACCCAGCGGCAAGAGTGGGAGCAATCGACTGGTGATCTGCTCGGTGCACCCGTAGGGGTATTCGAGTAGCTGG
>DATIDO010000562.1:0-7376 GCA_035456245.1 Polyangiaceae bacterium | reverse complement strand
AGTATCGGGGCGGACACCGGGGGCGAGAGACACGACCAACACACGACGTGCCAGGTCGGTCTGTCGGGCCCGCGCGACGTGTCGGACCGGGCCCAGCGTGAGAGGCTCGAGCCCCGTCAGGCCGGGGAAGGACGGCTCCATGCGCGCGAGCCTACAGGGTCGAGAGCGTGTAGAAAGGGCCGGCGTGCCCTTTCCGCCACCGCCCTTCCGTTTGCGCGTAGCGCTCGGGCTCTGCCTCTTGCTGGCCCTCTTGCTGTTCACGCGCAGTCCGACGACCAACTTCGTCTTCGACGAACAGGAGGCGCTCTTGGCCAACCCCTACGTGCAGGGCCAAGGCGGGTATTTCTCGGCCTTCTCGGTCGACTTCTGGGGGCGTCTCCCGGGCGAGACCATCGGTTCTTACCGTCCCCTGCCCAACCTGCTGTGGCGGCCGCTCGCCTTCACCCTGCGCAGCAACTCGCCGTTCTTCTTCCATCTGCTCGGCGTCGTCACGCACGCACTGGTCGGGGCACTGCTGGGGGCATGGGTACGGCGCGAGAGCGAAGACGACTGGGCCGCTTGGGGGGCCGCGCTCGTCTTCACCGGCTTGGCGTTGTCGACCGAGGTGGTCTGCTCGGCAGTGGGCTTGGCCGACTCCCTCGCTGGCCTGGCGTGCGTGCTCTTGCTGCTCGCGACGAGCCGACGCGACGTCGCGGGTGAGTCTTGGCGCGTGAGCTTCTCGGCCTGGGGCGCTGCCGCGCTGCTGACCAGCCTGGGACTCTTCGCCAAAGAGACGATGCTTTCCGTGCTGTTGCCGGTTGCTCTCTGGCCCTGGTTGCGTCGGCCGCGGCCCAGCAGGGTGGTGCGTTTCCTCTTGCCGCTCGCGCTCGCGCTCGGTGTGCTGGCCTACGTCGTCGTGCGCTCGCGCTACTTCGTGGTGACGGCGAGCCACACCGACACGGCGCTCAGCCAACTGCCCGGTATCGGCCCTGCCGTGGTGCGTGGGCTCGAGACCTTCGGTCAGCCCCGACTGGTGGCCGATCCGATCAACAACCCCCTCGCGGGCCTCGGCTTTGCGCAGCGCTTGCCTACGGTCGCTGCGGTGTTCGCGGCAGGCTGGGGGCAGTGGCTCGTCCCGCTCGGCTTGAGCGCCGACTATTCGTTCGCCGCTACGCGCGTGGTGGGCTGGTCGTTCGTCGCAATGTGGGGGCTCGCCAGTTTCTTCGCGTTCTCATTCGTCGGTGGGTGGTTGGCCGTGACTGGCTCCTCACCGCGCGCGCGTCTGGCAGGTTGGGCTCTGTCGTGGATCCCGCTGACTCAGCTCTGGGTATGCAACGCACTCGTCATCTTGCCCACCGTGCGCGCCGATCGCCTCTGGTACCTCCCCAGCATCGGCTTCGCCGTTCTCGCTGGGCTACTCGTCTCGCGGCTCTGTCGAAGGGCCAGTCAGTGGCCCAGTCAGTGGCCCAGTCGATGGGTCGGGGCCTTGGCCGCTCTGTATTTGGGCATTCAAGCTTTCGCCGCGAGGACCCACGCGCTCGACTACTCCGACGACTTGAGCTTTTGGGAGGCCACCGCGCGTGCGGTGCCCGAGAGCGCCAAGGCCCAGTTGAACTGGGGCGTGATGTTGGGGGCGCGAGGTCGCCTGGCCGAGCGCATCGAGCGCAGCCGGCGCGCGGTGGAGCTGGCCCCCGATTGGCCGATGGGTCGTGTCTACTTGGCGGATGCGTTGTGCCGCGCCGAGCGTCCGACCGAGGCCTGGCCGCAGTACCTCCGCGGGCTGGAGCTCGGTCACGATCAGAGCGCGCTCGTGGCGCTCTCACTCCAGTGCCTCTGGGATCACCACGCCTTCGCCTCGCACGAAGCCGAACTGCTCGCCCTGGCCGATCGCTACCCCGGCAGCTGGCTCACCTACTTGGCCTACGAAGTCGCGCAGCGGGGCGAACTGCATGGCGGCGTGCCCAAAGCGCAGCGACCGCGCGGCTACAATCAAAAGGTTCGCTGAGACTCAGAGCGTCCGCACGACTCGGCATGGATTGCCGACCGCCACCGACCCGGCCGGCAAGCTCTTGGTCACCACGCTCCCCGCACCCACGGTGGTCCCGTCCCCGATGCTGACGCCTGGGCACACGATCACTCCGGCGCCGAGCCAGACCCGGTGACCGATGTGGATGGGTGCGCCGGACTCCAATCCGCCGGCGCGCTCCTCCGCGTCGAGTGGGTGCGTGGCCGTGAGCAACTGGACGTTCGGTCCGAGCAGCACCTCGTCGCCGATCTCGATGCGCACGACATCGAGCATCACGCAGCCGAAGTTGGCGTAGAAGGCGCGCCCGACGTGAATGTTGTAGCCGTAGTCGCAGCGGAAGGTCGGCTCGATCGTGGCCGTGTCGCCGCCGCTGCCGAACAGCTCATCCAACAGACGCTTCCTTCCGAGCTCGTCGTCCACCTCGGCGTCGTTGAACAGCCGGACCAAGCGACGCGCATGCAGGCGCTCGGCGACGAGCAGAGGATCGCTGGCGCGATACGGGCGCCCTGCCAGCATGGCTTCCTTCTCCGTGCTACTCGCGCCCTGCTTCGCGTGCGCGGTGCTGCTCGCGCTTTCCGCGCCCGGTGCCGCCTCGTCGCGCTTTTGGTGAGTGTCCGCGTCGCGAACGGCAGAGATTCTCTGGCTCGGTTGCACACCTGAATCCCGCGTATCCGACATGTGGATCATCTAACGCGCCGCGGCGCGGTGAGCACGTCCGTTCGGGAAGCACGACACCTTCGGCAGTTCATCTGCGTGTTTGACCAAGCAAAAACGGAACTTTGTGTGCGCGCCTGGAAAACGTGTGCGGTTCACATTTGGATCTGACCAAGAGAAAATGGAACTTTGCCGGGGCAGCTGTATTAGCGAATCCGCAGCGAAATCGGGTTGATCGCGTGGTTGGCAAACTTCAGAGTGAGCCGGCGATGGCTTCTCGACTCGACGTTCGTTTGCTTCGTGCCGGTCTCTTGGCACTCTCTCTCGGTGCTCCGCTCGCTTGTGGCGGTGGTGGCGACGACGGTGACGGGAGCGACGACACCGATACCCCCGACGGCCCAGATGGGCCGACCGATGGCGACGTCGCGGGGACGGGCGGCGCCGGGCCGGACGGTGGGACGGGCGGCGCGCCCGCGACGGGCGGCACGAACGACCCGGGGGACTACATTTTCCCCGATGGCCGCGGGCCTCTGGTGCCTTTCTCGGTCTACGAGGCCGAGGACGGGGAAACCACCGGCACCAAGTCGAGCGCCTGGCGCACCGAAGGCAACGTGAACTCCGAGGCCTCGGGTCGGCGTACCGTGCGCCTCGACGCGCCGGGTGAGTACGTGTCCTTCGTCAACGTGCACGCGGCCAACGCGTTGGTCGTGCGCTACTCGATCCCCGACACCGGCGACGCGGTGAAGAAGCTGGCGGTGCTGGTGAACGATCAGCAGGTGGCGCTCTTGGACGTCACGGCTCGCTACGCGTGGAGCTACCGCGACGCCAACGACACCGTCTTCAATGGCCCGCTGCAGAACTCGCCGGGTGGCGGCCGCACGCCGCATCACTTCTTCGACGACGTGCGCAAGCTGGTGGGTGACATCCCGGCGGGCGCCACGGTGAAGATCCAACACCCGGGCGGTGCCGACGCGGCTGCGTCCTACGACATCGATCTGATCGAGACCGAGTTGGCTCCCGCTCCGCTCCCGCAGCCCGGCGGCTACAAGTCCGTCATCGACTGCGGCGCGACGCCCAACGACGGCACCGACGACTCCGCAGCCTTCCAGAACTGCATCGACAATCCCGGGGCCGGTGTTTACATCCCCGAGGGCGAGTTCCACTTCAACAACAACGACGTCGACATCGCCAACGTGAACGTGCGCGGCGCCGGCGTCTGGTACTCGACCATCCGCGGCCCCAAGGCCAGCTTCTGGTGCTGGGGTGGCGGCTGCAAGTTCTACGATTTCTCGGTGTTCGGCGAGACGACGGCCCGCGACGATCAAGCCGCTCCCGACGACATGGCCTTCCCCGGGGCCAACCACTCCAACGTCGTGATCGACAACGTCTGGGTGGAGCACCGCCGCGCAGCGGTGTGGACCCACGGCAGCGGCGCCTCCGGCGCCGGCACGAACGTGAGCATCAAGAACTGCCGCTTCCGCAACCTGCACGCCGACGCGGTCAACTTCTACGGCGGCATCGTCGAGGGCGTGGTCGAGAACTGCCACATCCGCAACACCGGCGACGACGGGCTCGCCATCTGGTCCCACGCAGCCGATGGGCGCCCCAAGGGCCGCAACATCACCTTCCGTCACAACTTCGTGATGGCCCCCTGGAAGGCCAACTGCTTCGGCATCTACGGCGGCGAGAACATCGTCATCGAAGACAACGTCTGCTCCGAGACGACCACCTTCGGCGGCATGCTGATCGCCAACGCCTTCAGCTCGCACCCCTTCACCGGCAGCAACGACATTCGTCGCAACACCCTGCTGCGCGCGGGCGGCAAGTACGCCGGCGGCGAGAAGGGCGCGTTCATCTTCGAGGCGCGTGACGGCAACGTCGACAACATCCACATCACCGATCTGGACATCGTGGAGCCGACCTACTTCGCCTTCCACTTCATGGGCAGCGATTGGGCCCAGCGCTTCATCGGCTACTCGTCCATCGACGGTGCCCTGATCGACAACCCGGGCAGCTGGGGCTTCTACCTGCAGGGCAACTCGAACGGCGCGATCGACGTCGCCAACGTGACCTACCAGGGCAACCCGGGCACCGATTACTCGAAGGACTCCGGCAGCCAGTTCACTCTGAACCTGGGCGCCGGCAACGTCGGCTGGGCTCCCTGAGGAGCCCACCGCGGATTCGAGATCGTATTGGCTCAACGCCCCGGGAGAGTTCTCGGGGCGTTGCCCATTTCGGGGTGGCCCATGTTGCGAGCCTGAAGCCGTCAGGGTGCCGCGGCCAATGCGCCGAGGCACAGGTTCCAGAGTGGAACCGTGAACAGCGAGAGCGGGATACCCACGCCCACCATCAGGTTGGCCGTGTCTCGATCCAGGTCGAACTGATCGGCCAGCACCGCTGACATGATCATGGGCGCCATGGCGGCCTCCAGGATCGTCACGCGCGTTGCGAAGCCGTGTTGGCCCAAGACCCAGACATAGAAGCCGTAGAGCAGCGCAGGGGCGAGGAGGAGTTTGAACGTGAGGCCCGCCGCCAGCGCTGGCGCGCGCTCGCCCAGCAGCCGCCGCGAGACGCGCAGTTGCAAGCCCACGGCGACCAGGGCGACGGGCACGAGGGTGGCGCCCAACCGATCGAGCACGTTGGCAAATGAGCCCGAGGCGACGACGCCGAAGTAGCTCAGCACGAGCGCCAGGCCCAAGGCGATGAAGGGCGGGAAGGTCAGCACGCCGCGCAGCACGGTCCGGGAGTCGGGATCACTCCCGGCGCCATGGGAGGCCGCCACGAAAATCCCCCAGGTCGAGAGGCACAAGAAGCTCCCGGGCTGATCGGCCAAGAGCCCGATGGCGATGCTGGAGGGCCCGAGCAGTGACTCGAGCAACGGCAGTCCCACGAAGGCCGTGTTCGCCAGCCCTGCCGTCAGGATCAGCGCTCCGATGGTGCCCCGTGACCAGTCGAACCAGCGGCCGAGCGCCGCGAACAGCAAGCAGGACGAGCCGAACTCGAGCCAGGCCATCGACACCGGCACCAGCAGCTCCCAGCCGAGGCGGGTCGTTTGGAAGAGCGGCGGGATGCGCAGAAGGATCACGGCCGGAACCGAGACCCAGATGACGAAGGTGTTGAGGGTGCGTGCTGCGTGATCGGGGAAGCGCCCCGTCCAACGCAGGCCGACGCCCGCCGCCAAGCAGACGAAGATGAGCAGGATCTCGGGAGTCATGGAAAATGTGAACCGCCCGTCGGGACTCGAGGTCCGACGGGCGGCGCTGTAGCAGGCGAGGAAAGAATGTCTCGCCTGCTTTCGGTCGGGCCTCGGACGGCCCGACGCGGGCTCACTTCGCCTTGAACTCGTAGGTGAAGGTGGCCTTGCCGTCGCGCTGATCCGCGGGATCGATGGCCAGGCCGTCCAGGGCCTTCACCACGCAGGCCTGCAGGGCCTCGGAGGCATCGGACTCCTTGACCTTCACGTCTTGGAACTTGCCGGTCTCCTTGGCCACGGTGAAGGTGATGGTCACCTTGCCGCCGGCCTTCTTGTCCTTCTTCAGTTCTTCGTCGTAGCAGGCCTTGATGTCCTTGCTGCGCTTCTCGAGCACGGCGCGTGTGTCTTCGCGGTAACCGTCGGGGCTGCGCGCAGCGAAGCTGCAAGCGACCGAGCAGAGGCTGGCGAGCAGAAGGGGTGCGATGAGAGTCTTGTTCATTTGCTTGTCTCCAGTCACCTGACTCGGGTCACTTCGCCTGCGTTACGATGTTGAACTCCACGCGACGATTCTTCTCGCGGTCGTCCTCGGTGTCGTTGCCGGCCAGCGGCTTGTCGGGACCGAAGCCCTTGGCCTCGAGGCGTTTGACGTCGATGCCGTGGTCGGTGAGGTACTTCATCACGGCTTGCGCGCGGTCGTTCGACAGCTTGCGGTTGAAGTCGGCGCTGCCTTCGGAGCTGGTGTGACCCTCGATCGAGATCTTGGTGATCTTGGGGTTCTCCTTGATCACCTCGACGATCTCGTCGAGTAGCTCATCGGACTCCTTCAGGATCTCGGCCGTGCCCTTGCCGAACAGGATCTTGTCGCTGATCTCGATCTTGGTGGCCTTCACCTCGACGCGCTTCTTCTTGGGCTTGGCCTTCGGCTTGGGCTTGGGCTCTTCGGGTCCATCGCCGGTGATGGCGACGGCCGACTTGTCCTGGAAGGTCGTGGTGCCGCCGCACGCAACGGCCAGCGAAGCGCCGAGCATCAAGAGCGGCAGCGAGCCGCGGAATGAGTGGATGGTCATGTCTTTCGTTGCTCCTCACAAAGAGAACCTGGCGGCGTTGCCGGTCGTCCTTCCCCGCCCCCAGGGGATTCTGGGGTATCATGAAATTCTCCCAGGCCGAAAAGGCCATTGGTCCGACGTCGCGCTTACGACGTCACTGTATCTCGTAGGCAGGCCGAGCGGTTCACGCCCCACCCGCCTACGCTGCGTCCGGGGCCGATATTCCCCGTCACTACGCAAAGTTGCCCATGCATACGCTGTCGCGGCTCATTCGCCACTCACACTCGCACCGTCGCAGGTTCTTCCAAGCTGCCTTCTACTCGGCCGCCAACAAGCTGTTCGACATCCTGCCCGAAGTCCTCATTGGCCTGGCCGTGGACGTGGTCGTGAAGGGCGAACGCAGCTTCCTGGCGCAACGCGTTCTCGGCTACTTCGGCTGGACGGACACCTGGTCGCAGTTGCTCGCGCTCGGCGCCAT
>DATIDO010000561.1:0-3746 GCA_035456245.1 Polyangiaceae bacterium | reverse complement strand
CCGGCGCGTCACCTGCGCTTCTTCAACCCGGTGCAGCTCACCACGAGCCAGATGCAGATCCCGCGGGAGCGCATCACCCCCGGCACGCCGCTCGGCCGTTCGCACACCGAGAACTTCCACCCCGGCGCGCAGTCGCTGCTCGTCACCTACTGCACCAACGCCACTGATGCGCCGGGCACGCTCTATCCGCTCAATCACACCTCGGTCACCATTGGCCGCCGCGCCGATCAGCAGATCGTGGTGCCGGAGGCGACCGTCTCGGGCGCCCATGCCGTGGCCACCTGGCAAGCGGGTACCTGGCTGATCGAGGATTTGGGGAGCACCAACGGCAGCTACGCCGAGCACAGCTACGAGCGAAAGAAGAAGCTCAGCCTGCTCCACGGCGCCGAGGCCCAGCTGGGCGAGTGCCGCCTCAAGCTGGTCAGCTTCTCTCCGGGAAGTCCTCAGCACGAGCGCGCCAAGCAACACCTGTCGCGGCACGATGGCCTGACCGGGCTCCTGCATCGGCCTTACCTACTCAAGGCGCTGTCCGAGGAGGTCGCCTTTGCTCGCTGGACCGGCAGCCAGGTCTCGCTGGCGCGTTACCACATCAAGGGTTCGGCTCGGACCGA
Organism: Polyangiaceae bacterium; assembly: GCA_035456245.1. Classification (GTDB taxonomy): domain Bacteria; phylum Myxococcota_A; class Polyangia; order Polyangiales; family Polyangiaceae; genus NIC37A-2. The sequence continues at coordinate 3,135 of DATIDO010000561.1, read as the reverse complement.
GGGCGAACGCCCGACCATTCTGGAGATGCTGGCCATGCGCCGGGTCGCCCAGCGCGTCGTCGAGCTCACCGAGATGATGATGATCGCCATGGTGCCGGCGGTGGCCGGACGCACCGGCTATCTGAAGTTCGCGGTCGGCATGATGGGCCCGGGTATCGACGAGGCCCGTCACGTGGTCGAGAACGTCGTCGCCCAGGTGCAGGGCCTCATGCCCGACTCCCTCGAGCTGGTGGCGTCGGTGGTTCGTGGAGATCCCGAGCAGCCGATCGAGCAGCTCCTCGACTTCTGAGGCGACCATGGCTGGTCCTCCACGTCCCTCGTTTCCTTCGTCGCCGACCGAGCCCGGTATACGCCGTCTCGGTCTGCGCTCGTCGCACAGCGTTGATCGCCCCATCCGCTCACAGGTGGTGCTGGCCGTGATCTTGGCCTTGGTGCTCTTGGCCATCCCGCTCTACCTGATGCGTTCGCCCAAGCCGAACGAGGAGGCGCCGCCCGAGCCCGCGCCGATGGGCTTTTCACCCAGCGTGCCCGCGCCGCAGCCCAGCGCCACGGCCGACGAGCGGGTCCGCCTGGCCAAGCCGGTTCGCGTGCGCTGTTCGAACGCGCTCACCGGCGGCGGGCAGGAGGGGAACCTGTGCGATGCGCTGCCCGAGCTCGAGGCTGCCTTGGGCAAGGCGATCTCCACGAGCGTCGATTGCGCGCCTCGGACCGGCGAGGAGGGGACGCTCAACTTCGTCCTCAAGGTCGACTTCGTGCACAAGACTTTGCATGTCTTCGCCGGTGCCAGCGGTACCTGGAAGGGCCCGCAGGCCAAGCGCGCGACCCAGTGCGTCAAGCAAGCCTTGCCGGCGCCCAATTGGGACAAGCTCGAGCACAAGCTGAACTTCTACGAGATCGCCGTGCTGGCCACCTACCAGCCGCCCAAGCCCTCGCAGGCCCCGCTCTTCGAGTGAGGCTCTTCGAGTGAGGCTGCGCGACAGCCGCGCGCTCAGGGGTCGCGCGTGAGTGTCGCTTCGAAGTGAAGCTTCGCCAGCTCGGCGTCCACCACCCCACGCCGCGATTCGGCGCTCGCGGCCGCTCGGGCGCCAGCGAGGCGCGTCACGATGCCGGTAAAATCGGCGCGGTCGAACAGCTCTTGCAGCCGGGCACGCAGCCATCGAGCCAGTCCCGGCGCGACGCCACTCGTGCTGATGCCGACGCGCAGGGGGCCGGCGCTCGCCACGCCCACGTGCGAGAAGCTGTTGTGGCGCGGTTGGTCGACGGCGCAGAAGAACAGCTGCCGCTCGAGGCAAGCGGGACCCAGCAGCTCGACCCAAGCGTCGTTGCGATCCGCCACCACGCACAGCCAGGCTCCGTCGAGGTGCGCGAGGCTGGGTTGCTCCACGAGCCATTCGACGTCGGGCTCCGCTCGCGCGTACTCCGCCAGCGCCGCGTCCGCGGTCGGAGCCACCAGGCGGACCAACGCGCCGTGCACCCGCAGGTCCCGGCAGCGGAGTAGGGCTTCGTCCGCGGTCCCGACGACCACGACGCGGCGCCCGACGAGCTGCAACGCGAGCAAGAATGCGGGGGACACGTGGCTCCTCGGAAAGTCAGCGCGCGGTGCGCTCGGTCACCTGAGCGAGCGCGTGGAGGCGCTCGGCCAGCTGGGGATTGAGTTGCCCGGGGAGCAGCCGATACGTCCAGTTGCCCTGCGCCAGGCCCGGCACGTTCATGCGGTAGCCCTCGTCGAGGCCCAGGATGTCCTGCACCGGGACGATGGCCGTGTGGGACGGCGAAGCCAGGAGGGAACGAATCAGGCTCCAGGCGATGTCGTCGGCCGACGTGACACCGGTGAAGGCGCGCACTCGCTCGAGCTCCGTGCGGACCTCGGGCGAAGTCTCGGCGCGCGCCACCAGATCGTCGTACCAGCCGCGCGTCGTGTTGTTGTCGTGGGTGCCGGTGTAGACAACCGTGTTGGCGGCGTGGCGGTGGGGCAGGTAGCCCTCGGCCCCCGGAGCAAAGGCGAACTGCAGCACCTTCATCCCAGGGAGCGCGAAGTGATCGCGGAGCAGCTCGACCTCGCGGGTCACGATACCGAGGTCCTCGGCCAGGAGCGGCAGGCCCTCCAGATCACGCCCCGCGCGCTCCAAGAAATCGTAGGAAGGTCCGGGCACGTAGCGTCCGGTCTTGGCGCTCACGGCATCGATCGGGACCTCCCAGTAACGGGCGAAGGCGATGAAATGATCGAGGCGGACGGCGTCGAACTTCATCAGCTCGCGGCGCAGCCGGTCGATCCACCAGCCGTAGCCCTCCTCGCGCATGGTATCCCAGCGATAGATGGGGTTGCCCCACAGCTGGCCATCCTCGCTGAAATAGTCGGGCGGGACACCGGCCTGCACGGTGCGCGCGCCTTCGGCGTCCAAGAAGAAGAGCCGCTGGTTGGCCCAGACATCCACCGAGTCGTGCGCCACGAACATCGGGATGTCGCCCATCAGGCGGACGCCCCGCTCGCGCGCGTAGTGGTGCAGCGCGTCCCACTGATGCTGGAAGCAGAACTGTAGGAAGACCTCGTAGTGGATGGCGTCGTGCAGGCGATGGTGCGCGGCCTCCAAGGCCCCAGGCTCGCGGTGGCGGAGCTCGGGCGACCAAGTAGGCCAAGGGCGCTGCTCGGCTTCACCCTTGAGGGCGGTGAACAGGGCGTAGTCCCAGACCCAGGAGTTGTTGCGGGAGAGGAATTCGTCGTAGGCCCGGGTGAGCTCGGCGGGCGCGTGCTCCCGGAAGGTCGCGAAGGCGCGCTGCAGCAGGGGCGGACGCTCTCGGCGAGCGCGGTCGAAATCGGCGTGCCCAGGATCGGCATCGGCCGGGAGGGCGTGGACCTCCCGGAGCGAGAGCAGCCCCCAGGATGCCAGCTCTTCCAGGCTGATGAGGTGGGTGGCCCCGGCAAATGCGCTGGGGCTGTCGTAGGGCGAATCGCCTGCGCCCACCGGGTGGATGGGCAGCATTTGCCAGAAGGTCTGGCCGGCAGCCTGCAGGAAGTCCACGAACTCCCTCGCCTCGGGCCCCAGCCCGCCCAGGGCCGGCGCTCCGGGAAGCGAGGTGGGGTGGAGGAGGATGCCTGCGGAGCGGACTGCGAGCGGATTTTCGCGCATGGCCTGG
>DATIDO010000560.1:0-4952 GCA_035456245.1 Polyangiaceae bacterium | reverse complement strand
AACGGCCCGATCGTAGTCAACGTCGATTCCACCATTCTCCGTAGACTCCACCAGACGAACTCGAGAGTCCCGGAGGGAAACTTCCAACACTCTGGCCAGAGTGTCGTCGGTCGATGCTCCGTCCAGGACGACGATCTCCGTAGACTCGCTCGCTTGCTCGAGAATGGAAGCAAGCGTCTCCACTAACAGGCTTGCGCGATTTCTGGTCGATATGCAGATGGAGATGAGCGGCGTCATGAACCTCCTCTTTCGGCCTTCGAAGCCGCGATGTCGAGATAGAGTGCCGCATATCGATTCGCTGTTGTGTCGACGTCGAATCGATCAGCTCGCAGGCGCTGCAGCTCGAGATGCTTCTCTCGCACTTCCGCCGGAAGTCCGGCGATTTCCAGAATGCCTGAAGCCAAACCATCTGTGTCTCCTGGACCGAAGAGCCACCCTGCACCTCTGACCACGTCGGCGAGACCAGGCACGTCGCTGGAAAGAACTGGGATGCCTGCAGCCATTGCCTCGACAACGGCGAGGCCAAACCCCTCCCAATGGGAGGAGAGGACGGCGAGATCACATGTTTTCAGCAGACGGGGCACGTCGGTTCGACGCCCAAGAAAGAGCACTCGCTCCGAAACACCCATCTGATGAGCGGCGTCTCGGTGTTCCGGCAGAAGTTCGCCGTCACCGACCAATGCCAGCTTGAATCGCGATGGTAGTTTCGCGAGCGAGCGCAGGACGGTCATCTGATCCTTCTGACGAGTGAAGCGCGCCACCATGATCAGCAAGAAGTCTTCGTCAGCGAGATTCGAGTGGAGCGCTCGACGCTCTAGCCGTGATGCAGAGCGAAAGCGCCTCAGATCGACACCGTTCTCGATTACCTCGAAACGTCCCTTCGGCAGCTCAATCCACTTCCTGAGGGACTGCTCGGTTGCATGGGAGACCGAGACGATGCGCTGGAATCGGGAGTAGATACGCCTTTCGATGGGGCGAAGCACGCGATAGCGACGACGTTCGTTGAACGTGTTGTGTTCCGTCGTTATCGTCGGCGTTCCGCTGATCGCCTGTGCCAAAGCAGCCCAGTACTGCGACGGGAAGAGATGAGCGTGAACCAGGTCGTAGGACGACGACGCCCTTGCGATGGCGCGCACTTGTAGCGGCGACCTCATTCTCCCCACAGGGCTCGAATACGTTCGCACTGCAGAAGGAAGCTCTTCCGACGGAAAGTCACTTTCCGCCTCCTCCAGCGTCATCAGATCGGTCGAGATCCCTTTGGCGCTGTGGCATCGCAGCAGGTCCATGACCAGCCGCTCGGCTCCACCCGCGCTCATCCGATTGATGACATGCAGGACCTTCATGAGAGCAGCAGGTTCCTGTACGGAATCCATTCCTGAGAATGAGTGGCGAAGTTCAGCCAGACCCAGAGCACCGCAGCGTAGAAGCCTACAACCCCGGCAATGAGCAGCGTCCTGTAGCCGGGGTCCGTGCTCAGCAAAGGCAAGCGAGACAGCGCAAACAGCTGAACCGGAATGAAATAGAGTGCGACCCGGTCGACCGCCGTCGAGGAAATGAAGACGAGCGGAATGCACACGAGGGCGAAGACCGACATCCACCACCAAATCCGGAACTCGGTCATGGGCAGGCGAAACTTCTTTCCTACCAAGAGGAATGCAACCGCTGCCACGGCGTTCATGGCAATTCGGATTGCGCCGCCGTCGGATTGCATCCTTTCTTCGACGTAGAGGCGCCAAAGTTCCTGGCTTTCCTCGGCGACGAGGAGGTAGGCGCCAAGCACTCCCGTTGCGCTGACCCACACAAAGGTCCACAAGCGCTTCTTGGTGGCCGCGACGACGGCAATGGGAAGAACGAGGACCGCAGATTTGTGGAACAGTGCACCACAAACGACCCAAGCAACGAAGGAGGCCGAACGGCCTCGTGAAAGGGCCGTCAGGCCCAGCAAGACGAAGCCGAGCGCGGCGCCCTGGCGGGTGTATCCCATGGCCACCACGATGACCAAGTATGGGACCGCCACCGATAGTGCCACCCATGGGAGGCTCTGGTGCCGCGTGAAGACCGAGACGCCGGACATCACAATCACGGCACAAATGGCGTTGACCCAATAGACGTCGCCACCGATAGCTTCGACTATCCAATTGAGGCCATAGTAGCCGGGATCATTGAATGCGAGGGCCTCGCGAAAGGTCATCGCCGCGACCTCCTGGAAGTAGAAGTCGTACGTAAACCAGTCGGCCCCAATCTCCTGACGCAGGCCGACCATGAAGGCGCAGAGAGCCACGACCCCGAACCAGCCGACGTTGCCCATGAGCTTCTGAGCCCTGAAGGGCGTAAGCGCTCCTATCACCGGGAGCGCAAACATCACCCAATACGGCCACACGTCAGCTTTTGCCCCTCACGGTCCGCGCACTTCGGTCCATGCGGGCGCCATGTGACCACGAGGCGCCGCAGCCTGTCACTCTGCCGGAACCACTCGGACCAGCTCCTCGGGGCGCTCGGCGTGGACCCTGACCAGGTTCTCCTGCAGGACGTCGGCGACCAGGCGCAGGAGGATCTCGAGCTGGGGTGGGAGATCGCCAACTGGGAGGGCGCAGGCGAAGCGGAGGATGGCCGGTGGGGTTCCGGGGAAGACGCGAACCTCGAAGCTGCACTCGCGCAGGACCTGCTCGCGCCGGCCGGTGTGGCGGGCATCCCAGGACCAGAAGGGCAGAGCCTCACCGGCGGCCGTCAGAGAGGCGGCCGGGAAATGCTCGGGGTCCAGGCTGGCCTCCAGGGCGGCCAGGATGGACGGGCGGTTCTGCGCGGAAGCCAGCCGGGCCACGAGCTGCGGCAGGGCGCGACGGACAGCCTGGGTGGCGGGCGTGTACAGCTCGGGGCGCACGGCCCGCTGCTGGAGGAGCAGCTCGAAGTAGCCCGCGAAGCGGACCACACCCAGAATGATGATGAAGGCACCGAGCAGGGCGGCACCGACCTCCCAGTTCTTGCCGAAGGCCACGGCGATGGCCACGACGCACAGGGCCACGCTGGTGCTGTAGAGCAGCAGCACGGCGCGCCGGTGCGTGAGCCCCACGGCCAGCAGGCGATGGTGCAGGTGCTGGCCGTCGGCCGCGAAGATGGAGCGGCGAGCGAGCATGCGCCGCGCCATGGCGAGCAGCGTATCCGTGAGCGGAACGCCCAGGGCCACGAGCGGAACCAGCAATGACGCCAGCGTCGACTCCTTCTGCCGTCCGCTGAGCAGGGCGCCGGCGCTGAGCGCGTAGCCCAGGAACAGGCTCCCGGTGTCGCCCATGAAGATCTTGGCCGGGTTGAAGTTGTAGAAGAGGAAGCCCAGGGTCGCTCCCGCGAGCGCGCCATTCACGGCTGCCGCCAGATCGTTGTGGGTGATGAGCGCCACCACCACGTTGGTGAGCGCGGCGAAGAACACGACGCCGCCCGCCAGCCCGTCCAAGCCGTCGATCAGATTGATGGCGTTGGTCAGCGCCAAGATCCAAGCCACGGTAGCCAGGTAGCTGAACGCCAGACCGAAGTCGGTGGAGCCGAGGAAGGGCAGATCGAGCACGCCCAGGATGCGCGCGCCGCCGTACCAGGAGATCGAGGCGGCCAGGATCTGCACGAGCAGCTTGCGCTTGGCGCCCAGGCCGCGGACATCGTCGAAGATCCCACCCAGGACGATGGCGAGCCCACCGAGCCCGTAGCCGATCAACTCCGCGCGTCCTTTGGCCCCCTCGACGCCGACGAGTGAGGCCTCGAAACACAGGAACATGGCCAGCGCGAAGGCCAACACGATGGCCACCCCGCCCATGCGCGGAACGGTCCGCTCGTGGACCCGCCGTTCGCCGGGCTCATCGACCGCTCCGACGGCCAGCGCCAACGAGCGCGCCACCGGGGTCAGGGCCGCGGCAGCGAAGGTGGCCGCCGAGCTGGCCACCAAGGCCACGAATACGGTGTTCATCTGATTCGGCCCTCGAGCCGCAGGGTAGTCACGAGGACCATCGAGCCGCAAATGGCTGCGACCGTCATAGAGAGCCGTTCGGCTCCTTGGTCAAAGTCGCCAGACGTCATGGCCCAATCGAGCTACTTCCTCGTCCGAACGGGACGACTTCACATCGACGAACAGACCACTGGGGCGCAGCGGCCGGCACAACTGGGACGCGCTCCAGCGCGTGAACTCTTCGTGAACGACGGCCAAGACCACGGCGTCCGCATCGTTCGGCAGCGCGTCGACGTCCACCAACTGGAGCCCTTGCAGCTCGGGATCCTCCCGTTCCACGCACGGATCATGGGCCACGACTCTGCATCCGAACTCCTCCAGCTCGCGAGTCAATTGGACTGCCTTGGAGTTGCGGCAATCGGCAACGTTCTCCTTGAAGGCGAGACCCAGGACGACCACGAGTGAGCCCTGGACCGAACGGCCCGCGCGCAGCAACCGTCGCACGATCTGTTCGGCTACGTAGCGAGGCATGCCGTCGTTGATGTGGCGACCTGCGAGGATGAGCTGGGGATGAAAGCCCGCCGCTTCGGCCTTGTGCGTCAGGTAGTACGGATCGACCCCGACGCAGTGTCCGCCGACCAGACCCGGTCGGTAGGGCGCGAAGTTCCACTTGGTTTCGGCCGCTTCGAGCACTTCCCGCGTGTCGAGTTCGAGCCGATGAAAGAGCATGGCGAGTTCGTTCATCAGCGCGATGTTCAGGTCACGCTGCGTGTTCTCGATCACCTTGGCCGCCTCGGCGACACGGATGGAACTGGTGCGGTGCACACCCGCGGGCACCACGCTGGAATAGAGTTCGGCGAGTCGCCCCAGGGTCGCTGGCGTGTCGCCGGACACGACCTTCACGATCTTGGTGAGCGTGTGCTCGCGGTCGCCGGGATTGATGCGCTCCGGCGAGTAGCCGACGAAGAAGTCGCGCTTCCACACGAGTCCCGAGTGCCGCTCGATCACCGGCACGCAGATC
>DATIDO010000559.1:0-2263 GCA_035456245.1 Polyangiaceae bacterium | reverse complement strand
CGAGGCCACCTCAGGACTGAGCACCGGGTGATGCAAGGAGTGGATGCCCATGTCGCCACATGTCAAGGGCAGACGCGACCTGCCGACGGCCCTGTCGCTAGGCTTCAATATCGACGGTAACGGCAGACGGCGCAGGCCGGTATGGAGCAACATTGTGACACTGGGCATACTGTTGCCAGGCTTCGCGATGTGGGGACTCTATCGGGTCTTTACTATCCCCACCGGCATCGGTCTCTGGGCGCTGGCAGCAGCGATGTACCTGTTCACGATGTTCGGAGTAACGCTAGGGAACCACCGTTATTGGACCCACCGTGGGTTTGAGGCCAGGTTCCCGCTGCAGGTAGTGCTGGCCGTGGCGAGCGGCATGTCGGTGCAGGGCGACATCCAGCAATGGGTGATGAACCACCGCGCCCACCACCGCTTCGCCGACGTGGTCGGCATGGATCCACACTCGCCATACGAATATCCCGAGTGGCGAGGCTACAAGGGTCTCGTGTGGGCGCAGGGCGTCTGGCTGTTCTTTGCGTACGAGCGACCGCCGCAATACACGCTGCATCGCGACCTGGCCGAGGACCGGCTGGTGCAGTGGCAGCGCCGGGCGTTCCCATTCCTGGTTGCGGCGAACTTCCTCGTGCCGCTGGCGTTCTACCCGCTCTTCGGGTGGAACTCGGTGCTGATAGCCGGAGCGCTGCGCACAGCTGCCGTCATGACGGCCACCGGCTTCGTCAACTCGATCTGTCACAAATGGGGCAGCCGGGCCAAGGACAGCCGCGGGCGCGAGTTTCGCGCGGACGACAGCCGCAACAACCCGGTCGTGGCCGTGGTGGCCGGCGGCGAGGGCAACCACAGCTGGCACCACGCCGACCCTGCTTGCCCCCGGCACGGCCGCAGGGTCGTGCTGGACGCCGACGCCGTGGCGGCCGGAGCCAAGCCCGAGCGCGGTTGGCGCCCCGACGCCACCTGGAGGCTCATCCAGCTCCTTGCCATGCTGGGTCTGATCTACAAGGTAAAGCAGCCGAAAGCAGAGGTCTACTTCGCCGACAAGCAGCTGGTACCCAACGAGTCGCTCCAGCAGACTCACCGCGAGTGGCACATTAAGGAGCCGGAGGAAGTACGGGAGCTCATTGCGGCGTGAGCCAGCCCTCTCTCCCTACTCCCCGTCTACCCCAGAGGGGCTTGGTCTGCCGAGTCCCTCCTACATCTTCAACTATGTAAGACAACAACAGAACTAGAAGGTGCGTAGGCGGCTAAGGTCGCGGGCAGTCGTTCGACCAATCGCCGCTGTCTCCGACCAGCCCGCGCTCCATGCGCCCAATGTAACACGGACTAGCGCGCTAGTAGCGTCACAATGACTGTAACCCCCAGCTCGCTGGAGACAGGACCGTTCCGAGGGCCAGCCCGGGTAAGGATGACGCTCAGTCGAATTTGCCGACAGCGAAAGGCTTGGGTCGCCGAAGCGCAGCGAGCCCAATCGGCGTGACATCGCCGAGGCGTGGGGACGCGCAGGGTCCTCGTTGCTCGCCTGCCCGGATCAAGGGCCCGGCTTGGGTGCCCCCCAGCAGCAGAGTTGCGGAGAGGAGAAAGTAGTGGGCCTCGCCGATATTTGGGCCGGCCAGGCGTCTACTCGTTAGACTTACGTCCGCGCTTCCACCTTACTCTTTTTGGCGCTTCGACTTTTTTTGGCGCTTCGACATTAGTCTTTCCCCGCGTTCTCTTCAGAGCAGCGACGAAGCTTTGAGCTCGATCGCGTAGCGCCATGAGAGTACTCCCTTCTACATCCCAGATCGTAAGACCGGCGACGCACACCACGTTAGCGCCGCGCCAGTGGCCGGACCGATGTCCCGTCACTTCGACGTGACGCGACGTGCTGTTCAGCGTGTCCCCCACCTGTAGCCGTTGCCGTTTGGATCCACGTCAGACGTTACACCGTCCGGGTTGACCCGGCGGTTCTTGCGCCACAGGCGCCTCTTGCGGGCTGGAGCACTCGTGGCGGTCGGGGCTCAAAACCGCTTCTGCGACGACTGCCAGGGCTCGCGAGAGCCGTGTTCGTTCGCTCGTGAGTGGTCAAGGCTTGGTGCGGCGGCGCTGGCGACATCCTCGGCGGACGAGGGTCGAAGGTCAATCCGGCGGTGAACCCGATAGGCAGGACGAGGCCCGGCGGTTTCGGGTGTTCGTCGCCCGGCGTGCCGTCGCCGAGCAGGCCGTTGACGTTGCTGGCGTCTCGCTGCGAGGTTGGTTTTGAGGTGCCATCGCCGCCTGTCAT
>DATIDO010000558.1:0-9150 GCA_035456245.1 Polyangiaceae bacterium | reverse complement strand
TGTTCGCCGGCGTCCTCTTGGCCGCTCCGCAGCAGCCGATGCCGCCGGACATGGAGCCCCAGATCCGCGCCACGGCGCAGGAGCTGGCGCGCCACATGCAGCCGATGCAGGTGGAGCAGCTACGTCAGGTCGTGAAGCAGTTCCTCGCCGACGGCGCCAAGGCCAACATCAAGCGTTGGAACCAGGCAGTCGAGTTGACGGCCTGCCGTGCGGGCTTGGTGGTCTCCGGTGATCTCGAGATCGCCAAGAAGATCATCGGTCAGGAGCAGCAGGCTCCTGGCGATCTGGCCCCGGCCGACAAGCTCAAGGAGCTGCTGCTGTTCGCGGTCAGCGAGGAGTACTCGGCCATCCGTCGGGCGCTGGGCGTGGCCGTACAGGCCTGATGTTCGGCTGCGGAGCGGGCTCGGTTTTCCGGGTCCGTTCCGGGCTCGGCCATCCGAGTCCGTTCCGGACGAACCAGTTCGACGGGTGCTGCCGGACGAGCACCCAGAAATGCGAGAAGGGCCCAGTCACCTGGGCCCTTCTTCTTTTTCGTCGAACGGTTCGGAGTGGGACTCAGCGCCCCGGCAGATCGACGGTCAGCCGCAGACCGGCCTGGAAGCGCCAGGTCACTCCGCCTGCCGTCTTGCCGTTCGGCACGGACAGGAACGACGCAGCGCCGAGCTCGACGAAGGGCCCGATGCCGAGCTGTCGGAAGGCGTACCAGTCACCGCCGAACTGAAGGCGGAGCCACTCCAGGCCGGCGTAGCTGGCGTCGCCCTGGTTGCTCGAGGTGCGGTCCAAGCCGCGGTAGCCGAGCCCGTAGGAAATCCAGGGATCGAAGCGCAGGCCTTGCACGAGGTGGTATCGGATGAAGGCGCCTGCTGCGATGCCGGTCGAGGAGCAGTCGGTGCAGGCGCTCGCGGCGCTGTGCAAGGCCAGCTCGCCGTACGCGCCCACGACGACGTGCCGCGCGATGCCGATGCCGAGATCGACACTTGGACCGTAGCCGACGTCCGTCTGCGAGAACGCATCGACGCCGCGTGAGAGCTCACCGAACGGCACCGTGAACAGGCCTGCGATGCCGAGCTGAAACTGTCCGGCCAGCGTGTCCTGAGCGAAGGGGACGACCGGCTCGGGCGGGGCCTCGGTGGACACCGGCGGAGGTGGGGGCGGTCCAGCGGTCGGGCGAGGGTGGGGGGCTGGCTCGGGGGCGGGTTCGGCGTCGAGTGACACGGTGCCCGGTGCACCCGGTTCGGCGGCGAGAGCGGGGTCGGTGGCAGGGGGAGCTGCGGCCGGCTCGGCCGCGCTAGGGGGCGTTGCAGAGGGGGCGGGCTGTTGGGCCCACGCGCTGGCCGCTGGGATGGTTAGGGCCAAGCCGAGGCCGACACCGAGTCCGAATTTCATGGCGGGGGGTGGTTACCACACTTTTTCGTCAACGTGCCCATCCCCCGGCCGAGGACTTGGGCATGAACGAACCCGAGGAGACGACGCGGGAGTTACAGCAGGGCAGTATCCGGGGGCCGTACCGGGTGCTGGTCAGAGTCGGCGGAAAGGAGCAGCAACGGACCCTCCGGCCTGGTCAGCGCCTGGTCCTGGGGAGCGCGGACGACGCCGACTTGCAGGTGGCCGATCCGACGGTGAGCGGCCTGCACTGCCGGCTCGAACTCCACACCACGGGCCTGGAAATCGTCGATCTGGCCAGCCGCAATGGCATCGTCCTGGGCGGGGGGAGGATCGCTCATGCGCTCCTGACCGGGCCGCGCGCCGAGTTCTGCTTGGGCTCGACCTGCGTGCGACTGGAGGCGATCGACGCCCCCGCGCTGAGCGACGATCTCGGTTTGATCGGCAACTCCGACTGCATCCGTCGTCTGCGGGACACGCTCCGGCGATTCGCACCACTTCGGGCGCCCGTGGCGATCTGGGGTGAGTCGGGCACGGGCAAGGATCTCGTTGCGCGCGCGCTGCATCGACTGTCGGAGCGCCCGGGCCCGTACGTGCCGCTCAACGTGGCGGCCTTGCCCGAGACTCTGCTCGATGCCGAGCTGTTCGGTCACTCCCGTGGAGCTTTCACCGGCGCAATCGCCAGTCGCGCTGGGGCCTTCGAGGTGGCGCATCGCGGAACGCTCTTCTTGGACGAGCTGGCCGAAATGCACCCGGGCGGGCAGGCGAAGTTGCTGCGCGTGGTGGAGGACGGGGTCGTCCGGCCCGTTGGTTCGAGCGAAGGCGTTCCGGTCGACGTGCGGGTCGTATCGGCTACCTGTGCGCCGCTCGAGGAGCGGGTGGCGAGCGGGAAATTCCGGGCCGATCTGTTCCATCGGCTTTCGGTGCTGGTGGTCGACGTGCCGCCTTTGCGTCGGCGGACCGCGGACATCCCACTCTTGGCCGAGGCCTTCTTCGCCCAGCGTCGCGGCGAGCTGGGGGACCGATACCTCCAGCCCTCGACGGTCGAACTCCTGTGCGAACAAAAGTGGCCGGGCAACGTCAGGCAGCTCTTTGCCGCGCTCTATCGCGCGGCCGCATGGAGCGAGAGTGAGGCGCTCTGTCCTGCGCACTTTCGTTTCGATCCACCGGCGCGCCCGCGCGCGGCCCCGCCCAGCGCCGACGAGGCCCGCGCGCTCTTGGACAAACACGGCTCGGCTTCCGCCGCCGCGCGCTCTCTCGGCTTACCGCGGAGCACCTTCCGTGCCATCTTGGCGCGCCTGCCCGAATCGACGGTGCCCGAATCGACGTTGCCCGAATCGACCTTGGCCGGGGACGGGCCAGAGGACGGGCGCGAGCCGACGACCGACGAAGCAGGTGAAGGAGCCGATGATGGCGGCACGGCAGAGTGAACGAGGCCGCTGAGTGAAAGGCCTCGCCGATTGCCGCGATGTGCTCTAGAAAAATCGGGTGCGTCGGAACCTCGACACGCTTCCCGCCTGGTCCCCCGCGGCGTTCGTCCGCTGGGCCATGCTGGCGATGTGCGTAGCTTGTGATTCGGGCTCTGCACCCAGCCCCGCGCCCGGTGCGCCGCTCGTAGCCGCGCCGACAACCGTTCCGACCAGTCGCGCCGAGCTGGTGGCCGCCGCTGATCACTTCGCCGTGCGTGCTGCCGGCCTGAACGATGGCTCGGCCGTCGCGCTTTTGGCCCACGCCGCCGAGCTGCGGGACGAGGGGTATCGTCTGGAAGGGCGGCAGGTCGACGCCCTGGAGGCGCTCGAGCTGTGGGGCGATGCCAGTGAACGGGGGCAGCCAGGCGACTGCGCGCTCGGTCTCGGTTTGGCGCGCGCGCGCCATCAGGTGACGGCCGAGCCGGCCCGCCTCTACCGGGACCTCTACGTGCTGCGGCAGCAGGCGACCGAGGTGGGCTGCCAGGAGCGCTTGGATCGCGCGCTGCAGGTGCTTTCGGCTTTCTCCCCGAGCCCCGCGGAGTTGGCCGGCCTGCGCCAGCTGGCGCGGGGTGACAGGCCGGCCGAGGCCAAGGGCGAGGCGGCAAGCGGCTCGGGCGCGACGCCGAGTGACGACCGCTCCCAAATCGTATTGCCCGAGGTGCTGGAGAAGGGACTCACCGAGCCGACTCGCATCACGCAGGTGGAGCCCTTCTCGGCGGAGCGCACCGCGCGCGTCGTCGTCCACGTGACGCACCCCACCAAGTTCCACATCGGCCAGCTGGAGGGCGGAACGGGCCGCGGGCCACGTCTTTTCGTCGACATCGACCGCGCTACCTACAAGGGACCCGCCAGCTTCGAGACCACTGGCTTGGTCGAAGCCGTGCGCCTCGGCCAGCAGAAGGACGGCGAGCGCGTCGTCCTCGATCTCTCGCAAAAGGTCCACCACCGCGTCTTCTACCTGCCCGATCCGTTCCGGCTCGTCGTCGACCTCAGCGTGGATCCCCCCGATGCCCCCAAGCGCGCGCGCGATCTGCGCCGCGTCGTCCTGGATCCGGGGCACGGCGGCAACGATCCGGGCGCCATCGCCGCGAACGGACTGTGTGAGAAGGACGTGACCTTGGACATCGCCCACCGCGCCGCGCCGCTCTTGGCTCGGGAGGTCGGCGTCTCCACGCTGCTCACGCGCGACGTGGACGCCTATGTGCCGCTCGACGAGCGCGCTGCGCGCGCCAACGCCTTCCACGCTGACCTTTTCGTGTCGATTCACCTGAACTCGAGCGAGAACGCCTCCGTTCGCGGGGTGATGACCTTCGTGCTCGACACATCGAAGGATGCCACGGCCGCTCAGATCGCAGCCCGCGAGAACTCTTCGACCGCGGCCGCCGCCGCCGAGCTGGCCAACTCGCTCAGCCGCATCGAGAGCCTGGACCGTCGGGCCTCTTCGCAGCTGTTCGCCGACATGCTGCAGCGAGCGGCCGGAGCTTCGCTCCGTCAGGCGTACTCGGACGTCGAGGACCATGGCGTGCGCAGCGCTGGCTTCTACGTGCTCGCGGGTGCAGCCATGCCGGCCGTGTTGTTCGAGGGTTCGTTCCTTTCTCACCCGGTCGAAGCAGCACGGCTGAACACCGAGGCGTATCGGCAACGGCTCGCCGACGCGATCGTCAATGCGGTCCGCGCCTATCGCGACGGGCTCTAGAGCGGTTGGCCGCGAGCGCCTCGAGGCGGCAAGAGAGTGTCGGTCTTCGGGGTCGGCCACGAGCTCGGGAGCCGCATGTTCGCGAGCTCGGGAGCGGATTCGGGAGCCGCATGATCGGGAGGAGCTTCGGGAGCGGAGCTTCGGGCGACCGGCCCTCGGGGTGCGGGGACTCGACTACATGCGCTCCGACTGCAGGCTGCGTGGACTGAGGGTGAAGGGTGTCGAGCTGGGTGGAAATCGCAGCTGCGTGGGCCCCGTTCCAGTTTGACGTGCCGGTGGGGCGTCCTTATGTTGTAGGGCTCCCCTCCAGGGGGGCACCACGGGAGGTTGCGGCCTCCCCGCCGAGACCCTTCTCGTGGAAACGAAAAAAGGGGCAGAACGATGAACAAGGCCCAACTCAAGAAATTCCAGCAGCTCCTCGAAGAGAAGCGCGAGGACATCCTCAAGCGCGCCCAGCAGACCCTGTCGCAGGACATGACCCTGGACGTGGACGACCTGCCCGACGAGATGGATTTGGCGTCGAGTGAGTATCTGCAGTCGTTCACCTTCCGGCTCCGTGGCCGCGAGAAGGTCTTCCTCGACAAGATTCAGAAGGCACTCGAGCGCATCGAGGATGGCTCGTTCGGCGTTTGTGAGGAGTGTGGCGAGGAGATCTCGCCCAAGCGTCTCGAGGCTCGCCCCGAGACCACGTTGTGCATTCGCTGCAAGGAAGATCAGGAGCGCGTCGAGCGCGACTTCGGCTGATCCGAGCGGCGTCATGCTCCGGCCTCGGCCGGAGCGATGGCACGCGAACGAAGAGGTCCGCTCGTGAAGGGCGGACCTCTCTGTCTTTTGTGACGTTGGCTGGATGGGCCTTTTCGTGGCCTGGCCTGATGGGCTTTCGTGGCGTTGGCCTGATGGGCCGCGGCGCGAGCAGGCCCCGGCGGCGGGCCCCGACCCCCCCGCCTGAACTCAGCCCATCACGGCCTGCGCCCGTCAGACGCGGCTGGAGCGTCCGCGAGCGGGAGGCGTGGACGGACGCTTGGGCTTCTCGGCCTTCTTGTCGGTCGCCTTGGCTGCCGCCTTCGCCGAAGGAGCATCAGCCTTCTTGTCGGTCGCCTTGGCAGCCTTCGGGGCGGGTGCTTCGGCCTTCTTGCCGTTCGCCTTTTCGGCGCTCGGGGTCGGCGGCGTGGGGCCGCGACTGGCAGGCCGGCGGGGAGGGGGCACGCTGGCGGGGCGCTTCTTCTCGAGCTCCTCCAGGATCTCCCGCAGCGCCACGCCGGTGTGGCTGCCCGTCACGGTCGCCACCTCTTCGGGGGTGCCCTCGGCCACGACCATGCCACCGCCGTCGCCGCCTTCGGGACCCATGTCGATGACCCAGTCGGAGCAAGCGACCAGCTCCAGGTTGTGCTCGATGATCAAGATCGAGTTGCCGGCGTCACGCAGATCGATCAGCGCCTGGCTCAGGTGCTCGATGTCCGAGAAGTGGAGGCCGGTGGTGGGTTCGTCGAGCACGTAGAGCGTCTGGCCGGTCGCGCGGCGGCTCAGCTCGAGCGCGAGCTTCACGCGCTGCGCCTCGCCGCCCGAGAGCGTGGTGGCCGGCTGTCCCAGCGTCACGTAGCCCAAGCCGACCTGCTTCAGCGTCTTCAGCTTCTCGAAGATGCGCGGGATGGCCTCGAACAGGCCGAGTGCGTCTTCCACGGTCAGGTCGAGCACCTGGGCGATCGAAAGGCCGCGGTACTTGATCTCCAGTGTCTCGCGGTTGTAGCGGCTGCCGTTGCAGGCATCGCAAGCCACGTAGACGTCCGGCAAGAAGTGCATCTCGACCTTCAGGACGCCGTCGCCCTGGCACGCTTCACAGCGGCCACCCTTCACGTTGAACGAGAAGCGGCCGGGCTTGTAGCCGCGCGCACGTGCGTCGGGCAGGCCCGAGAACACCTCGCGCAGATCGGAGAAGATGCCGGTGTAGGTGGCCGGGTTCGAGCGCGGCGTGCGGCCGATCGGCGCCTGATCGATGCTGATGACCTTGTCGATTTGATCGAGGCCCTCGATCGACTCGCAGGGGCCAATCGAGCCGCTGGCGCCATAGAGCTTGGCGCGTGCGGCCGCGAGCAACGTGTCGACGATCAGGCTGCTCTTGCCCGAACCGCTGACGCCGGTGACCGAGACCAGCACGCCGAGCGGCACGCTGACGGTCACGTCGCGCAGGTTGTGAGCGCTGGCCTTGACGATCTTCAACGCCTTCTTGTTCGAGGCCTTTTTGCGCGTCGGGACGGCCAGGTGTTTCTCGTAGGAGAGGTAGGGGCCGGTGATCGAAGCCGGATCCTTCATCAGCTGCGCGGGCGTGCCCTGCGCGACCACCTCGCCACCGTGCACGCCTGCGCGGGGGCCCATGTCCACGACGTAGTCGGCCGTCAGGATGGCGTCGCGGTCGTGCTCGACCACGAGCACGCTGTTGCCCTTGTCCACCAGCCGCCGGACGGCCTCGAGCAGGCGACGGTTGTCGCGAGCGTGGAGTCCCACGGACGGCTCGTCGAGCACGTAGAGCACGCCCACCAGCGAAGCGCCGATTTGCGTGGCCAGGCGGATGCGCTGGCCTTCGCCGCCCGACAGCGTCGCGGCAGCTCGGTCGAGCGACAGGTAGCCGAGGCCCACCTGGATGAGAAAGCCCAGGCGATCGGTCACCGCAGGCAGCAGCGGAGCCGCAACCGCGGCCTCGCGGCTCGAGAGACCCTCGCCACGGCTCAGCTCCAACAAGACCTCGCGCAGGCGCGTCAACGGCAGCCGGCACAGCTCGCCGATGTCGTGGCCCGCCAATCGCACGCTGAGCGCCTCGGGGCGCAGGCGCGTCCCGTTGCAGGCAGCGCAAGGCTGGGCCGACATGAACCGGCCCAGATCGTCGAGGCCGACAGCGCCTTCTTCGGGCTCTTCGCCCTCGGGCAGAGCGTCCGTCTCCAGCATCTCGAGCAGGCGTGGGATGATGCCCGGGTACTTTTCGTTGCCGCTCAGGATGATGTCGCGCTTGGCCTTGGGCAGCTTCTCCCAAGGCACGTCGGGGTCGACCTTGAGAGTGGCGACGACCGCTTGCACCTCGGTGGCGTTGGCGACCGAACCGCGTCGGCCGAATGCAGCCACCGCGCCTTCGCGCAGCGAGCGCGTCGGATCGGGCACCACACGCGCCGCATCGATCGAGCCTTTGCGGCCGAGGCCGTTGCACTCCGGACAGGCGCCGTGCGGACTGTTGAAAGAGAACAGCCGCGGCTCGAGGGGTGGCAAGGTGATGCCGTGCTCCCAGGAGACGAGCCGCTCGCTGAGCACCATCGGCTCCTGGCCATCCATGCCGTCGACCAGCACGGTGCCGTCGCCGAGTTTCAGCGCCAGCTCGACGGAGTCGGTGAGGCGACCCTTCAGATCTTCGCGGATGACGATACGGTCGATCACCACGTCGAGATCGTGCGGCTCGTCCGGATCGGCGCCGACGTCGTCTCCCAAATCGACGTTTTCGCCGTCGATGCGCGCACGAACGTAGCCCTCACGGCGCAGGCGCTGGATGTGTTCGCGCAGATCCGACGTTTCGCCGCGCGCTACCCGGGCCAGCAGGACGGCGCGGGAGCCTTCTTCGCGGGCCAGGATGGTGTCGACGATTTCCTGGACCGTGTAGGCCCGCAGGACCTGACCGGAGATCGGGCAGTGGGGGACGCCGACACGCGAGAACAGCAGGCGGAGGTAGTCGGCGATTTCAGTGACGGTACCCACCGTCGATCGCGGACTCTTGCCGAGCGCCTTCTGCTCGATGGCGATGGCGGGGCTCAGCCCCTCGATGCTCTCGACCCTCGGTTTCGGAAGTTGGTCCAGAAACTGTCGGGCATAGGCGGAAAGCGACTCCACGTAGCGGCGCTGGCCTTCGGCATAAATCGTGTCGAAAGCGAGCGAAGACTTGCCCGAGCCGCTGGGCCCGGTGATGACCACGAACCGATCCCGTGGCAGTGCCACGCTCACGTTCTTCAGGTTGTGCTGCGTGGCGCCGGTAACGACCAGGCTATCCATAGACCAGGCCGTCTAGCACAGTTCGCGCGCCTGGCTCGGCCTCGTTGCCCCTCTTCCCGGCTTGGTCTAGGTTCCAGGGCCCCAACCCGGGGCCTATAGCTCAATCGGTCAGAGCCCCCGGCTCATAACCGGGTTGTTCCTGGTTCGAACCCAGGTGGGCCCACTCGACCGCCGCTTCCCGAGTCCAACCGTGAGCATCGACGCCAAGATTGAAACGCTGAAGGCCATAGCCGCGCTCGACGCCGAGTTGAGCGCCCTGCAATCAGAGCTGCAGGGAGAGCGCTCGACCCTGACGAAGAAGACGGATCAGCGCTCGGAGCTGACCAGTCGGGTGCAGGCGCTCGAGGGCAGCCTGAACGAGATGGAAAAGACTCGTTCGCAGCTGTACGGCGAACTGCGGCAGTTGTCGGTACAGATCGACAAGGCGCGCGAGAAGCTGGCGCGCGATGCGGCAAGCCGATCTTCCAGCTGCCGTAGCTGGCCCCGGCGCTTGT
The DNA here is from genome assembly GCA_035456245.1 of Polyangiaceae bacterium. Taxonomy (GTDB): domain Bacteria; phylum Myxococcota_A; class Polyangia; order Polyangiales; family Polyangiaceae; genus NIC37A-2. The sequence goes on along the minus strand of DATIDO010000558.1, from coordinate 82 downwards.
CCAGCGCTTCTCGTTCCTGCAACAGGACGCCGTCGAGCCCCAATAGCTCTGCGTCCAGCTCCGCCAGCTTTTCTAGTGCCTC
>DATIDO010000557.1:0-6062 GCA_035456245.1 Polyangiaceae bacterium | reverse complement strand
TGATTTCGGGAGCTTGCGGCAAATTCCGCAGCCCCAGCCATCCCCCGGGGCCACCCCCGACCACAGGAGAACTCCAAGATGAGTACGAAGATTCGTCCGCTCCAGGACCGTGTGATCGTCAAGCGTGTCGCCGAGGAAGAGAAGACCAAGGGCGGCATCATCATCCCCGACACCGCCAAGGAGAAGCCCATCGAGGGCGAGGTGATCGCTGTCGGTCCGGGCAAGCTCGACGACGGCAAGCGCATCGAGCCGAGCGTCAAGGCTGGCGATCGCGTGCTCTTCGGCAAGTACGCCGGCACCGAGGTGAAGCTCGACGGCGTCGAGCACCTGATCCTGCGCGAGGACGACATCCTCGGCGTGCTCGAGAAGTAATTTCCTCAGAAAGCTATCAGGAGACCACGAAAATGGCTGCCAAAGAAATCGCGTTCGACGAGTCCGCACGCAACAAGATCCTCTCGGGCGTGAACGCCCTCGCCAACGCCGTCAAGGTCACGCTGGGCCCCAAGGGTCGCAACGTCGTGATCGAGAAGAGCTTCGGTTCGCCGACCATCACCAAGGACGGTGTGACGGTCGCCAAGGAGATCGAGCTCGAGGACAAGTTCGAGAACATGGGCGCGCAGATGGTGCGCGAGGTCGCTTCGAAGACGAGCGACGTTGCCGGCGACGGCACCACCACCGCCACCGTGCTGGCTCAGGCCATCTTCCGCGAGGGTTCCAAGCTGGTGAGCGCCGGCCACAACCCCATGGAGATCAAGCGTGGCATCGACAAGGCCGTGGCGGCCCTGGTCGGCGAGGTGGCTCGCTTGGCCAAGCCCACGCGTGACCCGAACGAGATCGCTCAGGTCGGCACCGTCTCCGCCAACGGCGACGAGACCATCGGCAAGCTGCTCAGCGAGGCCATGGAGAAGGTCGGCAAGGAAGGCGTCATCACCGTCGAAGAGGCCAAGAGCCTCGAGACCAGCCTGGACGTGGTCGAGGGCATGCAGTTCGACCGTGGCTACCTCAGCCCGTACTTCGTGACGGATGCGGAGCGCATGCAGGCGTCGCTCGACGACGTCTACATCCTGCTCAGCGAGAAGAAGATCTCGAACATGAAGGACCTGCTCCCCGTGCTCGAGGCGATCGCTCGCCAGCAGAAGCCCCTGCTCATCATCGCCGAGGACATCGAGGGCGAGGCTCTGGCCACGCTCGTGGTGAACCGTCTGCGTGGCACGCTGAACTGCGCCGCCGTCAAGGCGCCGGGCTTCGGCGATCGCCGCAAGGAGATGCTGAAGGACATCGCCATCCTGACCGGCGGTCAGGTGATCAGCGAGGAACTGGGCCTGAAGCTCGAGAACGTCACGATCAGTGATCTCGGTTCGGCCAAGAAGATCAACATCGACAAGGACAACACCACGATCGTCGCCGGCAACGGTGACAAGGCGAAGATCGAAGGCCGTCAGGCCGAGATTCGCGCTCAGATCGAGAACACGACCAGCGACTACGACCGCGAGAAGCTCCAGGAGCGTCTGGCCAAGCTCGTCGGCGGCGTGGCCGTGATCAAGGTCGGTGCTGCCACCGAGAGCGAGATGAAGGAGAAGAAGGCGCGCGTCGAGGACGCTCTCCACGCGACCCGTGCGGCCGTGGAAGAGGGCATCGTCCCCGGCGGCGGCGTTGCGCTGCTCCGCGCTCAGGCTGCTCTCGACGGCCTCAAGGTGAGCGACGACGAGGCAGTCGGCGTCCGCATCATCCGTCGCGCCATCGAGGAGCCGCTCCGTCAGATCGTCGGCAACGCCGGTCTCGAGGGTTCGATCGTCGTGCAGAAGGTCCGCGAGGGTTCGGGTAACTTCGGTTACAACGCTCGCACCGACAAGTACGAGGACCTGGTTGCCGCGGGCGTCATCGACCCGGCCAAGGTCGTGCGTACGGCGCTGCAGAACGCGGCCAGCGTGGCGGGCCTCATGCTCACCACCGAGGCCCTCGTTGCCGAGAAGCCGAAGGAAGAGAAGGCAGGCGGCGGCGGTCACGCCCACGGCGGCGACTTCTGATCCGCGGGTCCGGAGGAGTCTCCGGACATGAGAAGAGGGCGGTGCCAGCTGGCGCCGCCCTTCTCTTTTTTGTCTCTCGCCACGCTGGGGCGCGGCGGGGCGGGGCGCCACCCACGGTGCGATGCAGTGCGATGGGGAGCCGAGGGGAGCAGTCCCGGCTGGTGGGGGCCGGCTGGCGCACAGTCAGGTGACCGTCCACCTGGCCGTTCCTTATTGCCGCTAGATGTCGCCCGCCTTGCACTTCTGAAACACGCAACCACACTGCAATGCTGGTGTGCACTGCGCCTACATCACCGTCAGAACACCTACGTTGGGCCTGGCTCCCCGCCTGGAAGCGCCTTCCCTGGCGTAGGCAAATGGCATTGAGTTTCCATCTGTTGTCGTGACACGCACTGACACTGGAGAGGGGCAACACATGGTGGTCGAATGTCCGCAGACGCGGAAATTTTGCCGCAATACTGACGAATGGCAGCGATGTTGCCTTTGCATCTCTGCAATGGGCAGCGCCGTAACTATCTGAAATAGTAGCGGTCAGTTGGTGGCACAGGCCTTGCTATATGTAACGCAGGTGTGACGCGCCGCGCCGTAGAGCGCGGGGCTCACGCCACTCCCTCTCAGCGGCCTGGGGATACCCTCTCCCCCCCCAATCCCCATTCCCGGGCTGCTGTCTTTACCCCGTCGGACTGGTTCCGTCGGTTCCCGGAAAGAGACCTCTCAATCCGGGCCTTGTCCCCCCAGCGGTTCGCAGCGTTCTCCCTCCCCCTCCCCAACCCTTCTTTCGCTGCGAACTGCTGACCTTTCGGCCCGGGCTCAACCCCGGGCCGAAGCCTTTTGTACGCCTGCGCTAGGGCGTCCCGACGGGCGCAGCGGCCCCGGTCCGAGATTCAGCGGCTCGAGCCGACCGAGCCACCCGGCGGGCTCGACCGCGCCTCACTCGAAGCTGTCGAAATCGTCCTGCGACGTTTCGTTGTCTTCGGGGGCTTTGGCCGGCGCGGACTCACCCGCACCCGCGCGCTTCACCGCGCGCTCCGGAATGCGGAAACCGAGACCCAGCCAGGCGCTCACCGTGCGATCGGTGGCGCCGCCTGCCACCTTCGTATTCGGATCACCGGGGATACCGGTGTTGGGGGCGAAGCTGAGGCCGTAGGAGCGGTACTCCACTCCGACCAACAGATCGGCCCAGTCGCTCAGCTCCCAACCGACGCGGCCACCCAGATCGATGCCCCAGCCGTGGGCATTGGGGAACCAGTTGGCCCCATCGAGCGAGTTGGCGCTGCCGTCACCGGTCGAGAGTACGGGCAGGTAGAGGGCCGACATCCCGATGATCATCCCGCTGATGCGCCATTCGGCGTCGCCACCGAGCTGCAGCAAGCGGTAGTCGATATCGGGAAAGGTCTGGTCGTTCGGGGCGCCACCGGTGAGCGCCATCCGGTGGGCGGCGTAATCACCCGTGGCCGAAAGCGTCACTCGTCCCAAGGCCTCGCCCAGCTCGATGGGTACGCGCACGCGAGCGCCCACGAACCACGAGCTCGACTCCTGAGTCAGGTTGCCACCCGAGGGCGCAGGGTTGGAAACCGTGGTGGCGATGCCCAAGCGATAGCCACCGCGCACGCCGACGTGGGCGAGCCAGCTGTCGGTGAAGTGCGCGCCCGGGAACCAGGTCAGATCGACGAACGGCGCGGGCGCCGCCGGCAGCGTGTAGTCGTTGAGCGGGACGTAAGGGTCACCGTTGAGGGGCTCGGTGTAGCGGAACGTTCGACCGTAGAGCGCCACGCCCAGGTGGGACTCGAGCGGCGAAGGGAGCGTTCCGTTCGCAGTATCGTCGGCAGCAGCTTCGGATGCGTCGTCTTCTTCCGCAGCGTCGTCGTCGCCGTCTACGAAGGCTTCCTCGTCCAGCGCAGCGCTGGTCTCCGCAGCCCACGCAGGACGCAGCGAGGGCAAGAGGATGAGCGCCGCTCCTGCCAGGCGGCTAGCGAAGCGCCAACTCACTGGCTTTCCTCTTGAACCGTTCCCATGCCGCCAGCGCCGCCATTCGCGGCAGCGCTTCCGCCTGGGAGGGTGGAGATCCAATACAGGACGCAAGAAATGTCGGCGGCGCTCGCCGTGGAGCCTTCGGGCATGGAGTCGCCACAGGTCTGCGTGCCGCGCATCTTCTGGATCAGGTAGCTGCTCTCCGGATCGGCCGGGTTCACCAACAGGCGGGGCGTGCAGTCACTCCCGACATCGTGTTCGGAGTACTTGTCGAGGATCTTCGTGGCGAAGTCGCTCGACACCAAATCGACGTAGCCGAACACCTCGCCGTCGCTCGCGCGCGGGGTGTGGCACTTCGAACCATCGCAGCTCTGCGCGAAGTAGGGGACGGCGCAGCTCTCGTCGAAGCGCACCCGATCGTCTTCGGTGAGCATGGCGCCGCTCGGGCAACCCAGCGTCACGAGGGTACACAGCCCGGCGGCAGCGAGGCCAGCCACGACGGAGCGACCGCGTCCGCGACCGTGCTCTCGGCCGGGCCGTGCCGACGCACGAGAACGTTCCCGCTTCGCCTGATTCGAAGCGGGCCGAGCGGCGTCATGGTGACGCGTGGCGTCGGCGGGGCGCTGCAGGGGTTTCATGCGCGAGGAAGGATCGGGACTGTAGCGGCGAACCCGAGAAGGGGCCGCCGCGGCAGCTTCGAAATTTCGAGGTGCGGAGGGATTGGTTCCATCGTGCGGGAAAACTTGCCGCACGATTGGAGGGGCTCAGTCGACGTTCGCGGGGCGCTCGTGCTTGCGGCGAGCGCGGACTGCGGCGGCCAGCGTCTCCAGGGTGGGCACGGTCTGCTCGAAGCTGATGCAGGCGTCCGTGATGCTCTTGCCGAACGTGAGCGGTTTGCCAGGAGCGGCGTCTTGGCGTCCGGGCTCGATGAAGCTCTCGATCATCACGCCCATCAGACCGTAGTTGCCGGCGGCCACCTGCTCGGCGAGCACCGCGCTCACCTTGGGCTGGTTGTCGTGGTTCTTCTGGCTGTTGGCGTGGCTGCAGTCGACCATGACGCCGCGATCGATGCCGGCCTTCTTCAGCTGAGCCAGCGTGGCGTTCACGCTCTCGGCGTCGAAGTTCGGGCCCGTCTTGCCGCCGCGCAGAATCACGTGACACGACTGGTTGCCGCGCGTGGAGACGATGGCGGCCAAACCCTGCTTGGTCACGGAGAGGAAGTGGTGCGGGTGCGCGGCCGAGTGCACCGCGTCGATGGCGATCTGGATGCTGCCGTCCGTGCCGTTCTTGAAGCCGAGCGGCATCGACAGGCCGCTCGCCAGCTCGCGGTGCACCTGGCTCTCGGTGGTGCGAGCGCCGATGGCGCCCCAGGCCACGAGGTCGGCGACGAACTGCGGCGAGATGGGATCGAGGAACTCGGTGCCGGTGGGCATGCCGAGGTCGACCACGTCGCGCAGGAAGGTGCGGGCGACGCGCAGGCCGCGGTTGATCTCGAAGCTGCCGTCGAGGTTGGGGTCGTTGATCAGGCCCTTCCAACCCACCGTGGTGCGCGGCTTCTCGAAGTACGTGCGCATGATCACGTGCAGATCGGCGGACAGCTGGTCGGCGACCACCTTCAGCTTCTCGGCGTAAGCGAGGCCGGCCTTGGGGTCGTGCACCGAGCAGGGGCCGACGACGATGAGCAAGCGATCGTCTTCACCGGAGATGATGCGCGCGGCCGCGTCGCGAGCCTTGGCGATCGTCGTCATCTGCGAATCGCTCGCGGGGATCTCCTCCATCACGATGGCGGGAGGGATGAGCGGGCGGATTTGATCGATGCGGAGGTCGTCCGTGCGGCTGTGCATGGTCCGGTGTCATTGGACCAGGGCCGGCCACAGGTCAAGGATTCTGAGGGCTTGAGAGGTCCTCGCGCGGGCCGTAGCCGAGCAGCTCGGTGGTGAGGGACAGCACACCATCGTCACCGTCGCCTTCGACGACCATCCGGGTCAGGCCCACCTTCGGACAAAAGGTGGTCTCCAGCCGCCTCGGTGGGTTCGGCGTCTCTTCCACGGTCACCACGCAGCC
>DATIDO010000556.1:0-3065 GCA_035456245.1 Polyangiaceae bacterium | reverse complement strand
GTGGGTGTTGACGAAGGCGAGCGCGGCCAAGCCGTTGGCAGCGAGGGCCGAGCCGGCGTTGAAGCCGAACCAGCCGAACCACAGCAGGCCTGCGCCGGTGAGCGTCATCGTCAGGTTGTGCGGCGCGGCCTGCCGCTCCGGGTAGCCGTAACGTCGGCCGACCACGAGCGCCACGACCAGCGCGCTGATGCCCGAAGAGAAATGCACGACCGTGCCGCCGGCGAAGTCGAGGGCGCCGCGTTCGAACAGCCAGCCTCCGGGGCCCCACATCCAGTGGCAGATGGGGCTGTAGACGAGCAAGGACCAGAGCAGCGTGAAGGCCAGGTAGGCCGAGAACTTGAGCCGCTCGGCGTAGGCGCCGGAGATCAGGGCCGCGGTGATGATGGCGAACATCATCTGGAAGGCCATGAACACCAGGTGCGGGATGGTGGTTCCGTCACGCGGCTCGGGGCCGACCCCACGCAGCATCACGTGGTCGAAGCCGCCGATGAAGCCGCCTCGGGTCGGGGCGAAGGCCAGGGAGTAGCCCACGACCACCCAGACTACCGTGACGATGCCGAGCGCCATGAAGCTGTGCATGAACGTGGAGAGCACGTTTTTGGCTCGGACCATGCCGCCGTAGAACAGGGCGAGGCCGGGCGTCATGAGCAGCACCAAGGCGGAAGAAACGAGGACCCAAGCGGTATCGCCTACGTTGATTTCCATCGGTTGACGCCCCGGAGTTGGCCACGTGCGATGTTTCGGGCGTGCTTCGTAGCCAGTTCGGGCGATGAAAACGGATTCACGGGGCGAGGCGGTAGGCAGCTATCCACTGGTAGCTGCTGCTGCGCGGTAATCCCGAGGCGTCGAAGGCCCCGGCCCATGGAACCGAGTCCGACACCCACAGGTTGGCGCGCACCTCTTGGGGATGCTCGAGTTCGCGCACGATCGCGGCGTCGTCGAAGCGGTGCAGCTCGCGGCCATCCACGTAGAAGACCACGCGCTCCGCGAGCCACTCGATCTCCCAGGTGTGGAAGTCGGCCGAGGCATCGAAGTCCAAGTCGACCAGGCGCTCGATGTGCTGTTTGGTGCCGGTGGCGTCCACCCAGTGGAGCGCGAACTGGGCGGCCTTCGTGCTGCCGACGAACTCGATGTCGATCTCCGAGGTCTCGAGCAGCTTCGAGTAGCTGGCGTCGAACTGGTAGAAGGCGGTGAAGAACGAGGCCACCATGCCCGGGCGCGCCACGGGTCGCATGCGCGCGAGGAAGCGGCCGAACTTCTGCGGTCCGTTCCGATCGTACTCGGCACCCAAGATGGTGCGGTCGGAGTCGATGGCGGTGTCTCCGCGTGCCGTGAGCCAGAGATCGAGGCCGCCTTCGCTGGTGCGTACGTTGGAGGGGTGGAACCAGGCCAGGTTCGAGCCGAAGGTCCAGTTGCCGAGCGTCGAGGGGCCCAGGCCTCGGGCGAAGTCGTCGAGCCAGGCGAGCTCGTACTCGACGCCGGCTCGGCTGACTCGCGGCGGCAACTCGGCCTCGCTGACGGGGGCCAGCTGCGTGGGCGACGTGTCGGGACCCTTGGGTTGGGAAGCCGGAGACCCGGAACAACCGGTCGCGGAGGTGGCGGTGACGACTGCGACGAGCCGAACCAGGGGGGAGGTGTGGACGCGCAGCATGGGGCCAGTATCCCGGTGGGGCGCGCCGGCTGGCAACTCGACCGGCTGGTCAGAATTGCTCGGAGCGTGTAGTTCGCGGTTCATGAGGGCGAATTTCGCGGGTTGGCTGGTGTTGGGTTGGTGTGGGCTGGTGGCCTGCGGTGGTGCCGAGACGGCTCCGCCCACGAGTCCCGAGGCCAAGGAGCCTGCACCTGCTGCTGCCTCGGCTACCCCGGTAGCCCCAGCCGCTGCCGAACCGGTCGCCCCAGCGCCGGCGCGCACGCTGCAGCTGGCCGACGGAGTGTGGGCACCGTTCACCGATCACGAGGGCAAGCCGCGCATCGCCATCAGCCTGGTGCACGAAGCGCTGCGCCGCGCCGGCGTCGAGGCCAAGGCGAACTTCGTCGATCCGGGGGAGCTGATCCCCGTCCTGGAAAAGAAGCAGTTCGACGGTTCGGAGGCGCTCTGGCGCGCGGCCGAGCGCGAGGAGTTCCTCTACTACTCCCAGCCCTACCTGCAGAATCGCCTCGTCCTCTTGGCGCGACGCGGCACCGACGTTTCGGCCACGAAGCTCGACACGCTGAAGGGCAAGAAGATCGGCGTGGTCGCCGAGTACGCCTACGGCCCCGAGGTCCTCGGGATCCCGGGGGTCAACTTGGTGCGCGGCCCGAGTGACGAAGAGAACCTGCGCGCGCTCTTGCGCAAGGACGTCGACTACATCGTGGTCGACGAGCTGCTGGTGCAGCAGCTGTTCGCAGCCGAGCCCAAGAAGTCGCAGGCCATGTTGGCCGTGGGCCAGAAGGCCATCACCGTGCGCAGCCTCCACTTCGCCCTGCGCAAGGACATCCCCGACGCCGCCGACATCATCGCGCGCTTCAACGCGCAGCTGGCGAGCTTGCAGCGCGACGGTACGTACAACCGCGTGCTCAGCCTGGTCTGGATCTTGACCGACACCGACGGCGACGGGCGCGACGAGCTCGTCCTGGCTGGAAACAAGGCTGGCACCGGCGCCCCTTCGCACCGCTACCAGCTCTTCGGGGCGCCCGTTCAGGGCGCGCCCCGCATCCTGATCGAGGGCCAGATCTACGAGGATTGGGCGGCGGTGCCCGATCACTTCAAGCTACCGCCGGACCCATTGTCTACGCCGCCCTCGATGCAGGCGGTGCTGGTCGAGTTCTGAGTCGACAGAGCTACGACGAAAGAACCGAGTCGACCCTTCGGGGACGACTCGGTTCTGTTCGACCCAGTTCGATTGGAATCAGTACAGCTCGAAGCCGATGTTGGCCGTGGGGGCGACGAAGGTCGCGCCGTCCAGCAGGTGGATGCGCAGATCGATGCCGAGCATGAGCGCCTTGCGACGCGCCTCTTCCTTTCCGCCACCGAACAGCGGGTAGAAGCCGCCTCGGAAGTGGAGCGCCGGACCGGCGGGGTTGTT
>DATIDO010000555.1:0-2867 GCA_035456245.1 Polyangiaceae bacterium | reverse complement strand
ACCGAGTGAGGCTGACGAAGACGCAGCACCGTTCGAACGAGTGCCCGACTGTCGGGCGGCCCGTCGTAGTTCCAGACCACCGCATGTTCGCGCATGGCGGAGGATTGGCCGTCATCTACGAGGCAGCGGAAATAGCGCACCCGCGCGGCTGGGAGTTCGGGAACGATGAGGGTGGCCTCTCGCGTGTCGGCGTCGACGGCCTGGCTGAGCCAATGCTCCTCGGGGATCGAGACGAGGCTGCGCATCTGCACCGAGTCATACCGGCGGCGATCGACGGGTGGAAACCAATCGCGAAGGCGAGGCCGTTCGGGCGGCGCGGTAGGCCGGAAGCAACCTGGGACGGGGTCGGGAGGGGGGGCCTGGGGGATGTGCAGGGTCGGAAGCAACCTGGGACGGGTTCCGAGGGGTCGGGTCGGAAGCAACCTGGGACGGGTTCCGAGGGGTCGGGTCGGAAGCAACCTGGGACGGGATTCGAGGGGGTCGGCTCCGAGGGAGGGGCCGTCGGGAGGGCCTCGAGTCAAAAGTAACCTGGGAGAGGTGAAAGATTCCGTGGAAGCGAGAAAGGAAGCTGGGTTTACTTTGGGGCACGGGAGGATGGGGTGGCGGCGACTCACCATCGATGTCGCTCGTACGCGCCGTGAGTTGGATCTCGTTGAGTGCCTGTTTCCTTGCTCTGACGGCGTGCGACAATGGCGACGGGAGCGACCCGGATTCGTCTGGCGCGGGGGCGCCTGGCGATGCCGGTGCGAGTGGTGGAGCTCCGGGCGCGGGTGGCAGCGGCGACGGGACGGGTGGTTCGCCGCTGCCACCTGGCACCGACTGGCAGCTGAACGACGCCACCCCCCCCGCCTCGTCCCAGCCCCGCTGGCCCACCCTCTCCAACCCGGTGCAGCCGACCGCCTTCTGGGGCGACCGGCAAGGCCCCCGTCCGACCAACACCTGGTGGCTCAACCTCGTCCTGGGTGACGGCACCGCCGCCGCCTTCCCGTTCCCTTTCACCGTCAGCTGGTCGAACGACGGCCTCACCTTCGGTCACCCCGCCATCGACGCGCAGGCCAACGCCGTCTTCGCGCCGCTCCACCAGTCCGTCCTGGTTGGCGCCACGCAGGCCTTCACTTCCCGCGTCGTCGACGCCTACGACGAGCTCTCCGTCACCCTGGCCTTCCGCGCGGCGAGCGGCGCCATGAAGGTGCCGGTCGTCGCAGGCTCGCCCTACCTGACCGCCGTCTACGAGGGGCTCACCCCCGAGCTCGCGCTGCCCATCAGCGGCAGCGGCGAGCGTTTCGAGGTGAGCCAAGGCGGCGTGAACTACGTCGTCTACGCCTCGTCGTCGCTGACCTTCAACGCAGGTGTGTCCAGCGCGCCGTTCAGCGGCACGCTGCGTATCGCCAAGGTTCCCAACCCCGGGACACTCGCGCTGCTCGACGAGCACGCCGCTGCCATCGTCTACGGCGGCCACGCCGGCTTCTCCAGCGCCGGCACCACCGGCATCCTGCGCCTCGACTTCGACACCCACGGCACGGGCACCCCGCTCATGCTGGCTCTCCCCCACCAGCTGGAGCGCGTGCGTGACAAGGCCACGCTCGAGCGCGACTACGTGCTGAGCACCTTGAAGGGCTCGGCGAAGGCGCTGTCAGCGTCGAGCTGGGATCTCGAGTACCCGATGACCGGCGTGGGCTTCACCGCTCCCACCGCCATCGATCCGGCCATGGTCGATCAGCTGAAGGCCGCGCTTGCCGCCGACGCCGGCTACGATCCGGCTGCGCAGAACGATCCGAGCGTGTACTGGTCCGGCAAAGCGCTGAGCAAGCTCGCGCGGCTCATCCAGATCGCCGACGAGCTCGGCGAGACGGGCACGCGGGACACGCTGCTCGCGCGCCTGGCCAGCAAGGAAAAGGCCTGGCTCGACGGCACCACCAGCGGCACGCACCTCGCCTACGACACCACCTGGGGCGGCGTGGTGAACGCTTGTGTCACCGACTCGGTCGACTGCGACTTCGGTCAGGGCAAGTACAGCGACCACCACTTTCACTACGGCTACCACGTCTTCGCGGCGGCCGTGCTCGCCAAGTACGACGCCGCTTTCGCCAGCGAGTACGCCCAGAAGGTCGAATGGCTGATCCGCGACTACGCCAACCCCTACGCTGGCGACCCCAAGTTCGCGCGCCTTCGTCACTTCGACGTCTACCACGGCCATTCGTGGACCAGCGGGCTCTACGTCTTCGGTGACGGTCGCAACCAAGAGTCCACCTCGGAGGCCGTCCACGCCTACTACGGCGTGCAGCTGTGGGGCGCGGCGACCGGGAACGAAGACTACGAGAAGGTCGGTCACATCCTGCGTATCGCCGAGTCGGTGGGCGCGCAGCGCTACTGGCACGTCAAAGACGCGTCGATCTACCCCGCGCCCTTCTCGTCCCACCCGTGCGTCGGCATCGTGTGGGGCTCCAAGGTCGACTACGCCACCTGGTTCGGCATGGGTGACAATCAGGAGTTCGTCTGCGGCATCCAGATGATCCCGGTCACCCCCGCCACCGAAGATCTGCTCGACAAAGCCTGGCTCGACGCGCGCTGGGCCGACGGGCTCGGTCCGATCGCCAACGCGCTGTCGCCGTCGAACGGCTGGCGTGACTTCTTCGCCGCAGCACTCGCCAATCGCGACCGCACGGCAGGCTGCGCCATGATCGCCTCGCAGACCGCGCACGACGACGGCAACTCCAAGACGAACATGCTCCACTACTGCGCGACGCGCCCGCGTTGAGCCGTGAGCTGGACGGCGCTGCCGACACTCGACGCTGAGCTGGACGGCGCTGTGCAGGACGGCGCTGTGTGGACGGCACCGTGGTGAGTTGCAGCGCGGTGCTGTGATG
>DATIDO010000554.1:0-3781 GCA_035456245.1 Polyangiaceae bacterium | reverse complement strand
AAGGCACTCGGTTTGCTGGTCGCCAAGCTCGAGAAGGACAAGCGCGCCGCGGCCGAGCGCCCTCGTCCACCGGCAGATCCACCCGCGCCGACTTCCGCGCCGGCGCGACCGACTCGTCCCAAAGCGCGGCCTGCGATTCCTCGCGCGACGAAGCGATCGGTCTTCGAGCGCGACCGGGAGCGCTGCTCCTTTGTCGCACCCGACGGCCGCCGCTGCGAGCAGCGCCACTTCCTCGAAATCGACCACCGCACGCCGTGGGCCCTGCAGCGCGAACACACTGTGGCGGGGCTGCGCGTCATGTGTCGCGCTCACAATCGTCTCTTGGCCGAGGACTGGCTGGGTACCGACGAGTTCAGGCGCACTGGATGGCCCCGGTCCAATAGGGCCCCATGTAGGTAGACAGAGCCTTCGGGAGGGCGCTCCGAATCGGTTGCAGGCCCCGATGTTCGTGGGAGAGTCCGCCAGCCATGAGTCAGTTGTTTCAGCCGCTCACGCTGCACGGCGTGACGTTTCGCAATCGGATTTGGGTGGCGCCCATGTGCCAGTATTCGTGCGAGGAGCGCGACGGGATGCCGAGTGATTGGCACCTGATGCACTTGGGGCAGTTCGCTGCAGGTGGCGCTGGTCTGGTGATGACCGAGGCGACTGCGGTTTCACCCGAGGGGCGCATTTCGCCCCAGGACACCGGCCTTTGGAACGATGGCCAAGTCGAGGCTTGGCGGCGTATCTCAACCTTCGTGCGCGCGCAGGGCGCCGTCGCCGGCATTCAACTGGCGCACGCTGGTCGCAAGGCTTCCACCTATCGCCCCTGGGCGGGCCGCGCTGGCACCGTGCCTGCAGACGAAGGCGGCTGGCCCACCGTTTCCGCTTCGCCCGTGGCCTTCCATGATTTCGCTCCGCCGCGCGAGCTGGATGAGGCCGGTATCGAGCGCGTGGTCGCCGACTTCGCTGCCGCGGCGAGGCGCGCCGTCGAGGCCGGCTTCCAGGTGCTCGAGGTGCACGCTGCCCACGGCTATCTGCTCCACCAGTTTCTCTCGCCGCTCACCAACCAGCGCACCGACCAGTATGGCGGTTCGCTCGAGAACCGCGCGCGGCTGCTCTTGCGCGTCGTCGGTGTCGTCCGCCAAGCGGCCCCTCAGGCGGTAGTGTTCGTGCGCTTCTCGGCCACGGATTGGCTCGAAGGCGGCTGGGACGTCGAGCAGACGGTGCAGGTGGCGCGCTGGGCCTCGGAAGGCGGCGCCGACTTCTTCGACATCTCGAGCGGTGGCCTGATGCCGCGCGCGCCGATCCCGGTGGGGCCGGGTTACCAGGTGCCGCTCGCCGCGCGCGTTCGGCACGGAGCCGGGGTGAGTGTGAGCGCCGTCGGTCTCATCACCAGCGCGGAACAGGCCGAAGAGATCCTGAACAGCGGCGCGGCCGACGCGGTGATGGTGGCGCGGGAGATGCTGCGTGATCCGCACTTCGCCCTGCGCGCCGCCGAGGAGCTGGGGGTCCACAATGCTCCGTGGCCGTCGCAGTACGTGCGCGGTCGGCTGAGTTGATCGGCAGGGTTGATTGGCAGAGCTGATTGGCAGAGCTGATTGGCAGAGCTGAGCTGCTGAGCTGAGCGCTGTCTAGAGCCCCGACGTGTCGAGCTCGAGCACGCGCAGGTGCGCTAGGCGCGGATCGCCGTCGGACGACTTCACGCGCAGAGCGAGCGCTAGTTCGTTGCCCAGGGTGCTCATCCGCATGAGGGGCGAGCCGTTCCCGGCCTCGCTGGGCTCCACGTCGGCCGTAGCGACTCGCAGGGCCTCACGAGCGGCACCGGTGAGCGGATCGAGCTCGACCAATACCAGCTCCGCGCGAGTCCCTCCGCGCGTGACCTGCATGGGGCACGCACAGATGGTGGCGTCGTCCGTCGAGCAACCCAGGGTGTACTTCTGCGTCTCGTCGACGAAGGCGTAGAGCCACGCCGCCCACAGTCGCCCGTCGGCGGTCCGCGCCAGGCTGACCGTGGCAGGATCGACGCCCTCGCTCGCCTGCTCGCAGGGCTGGTCGGGGCAATCGCCGGCGTCACCCGTTTCGTCCTCCCAGCATTGGCGGGTCAGTGGCGTGAGCGGGACGGTTGTCTGGGTCCATGCGTTCGGCAAGCCCGCCCAGAGGTAGAGCCGATCGGCGTGGACCATGCCAATGGCGAAGTCGTCCGTGCCGGCGCTGGCGTCGAGCGGGATGGCCGGCGCGGCCGTCGTGATCCAGCGAGTCGCGTTGGGTATCGGCTCGCTCAGGGCGACCGGGCCGCTACCGGAATCGAGCGTCAGGTAGACGCCGGCCTCGTACTCGAGCGCAAAGAGCAGCGCGCTGCCTGCGCTGGTGGCGGTCGCCCAGTCGGCTGTGCCCCAGGGGACGGTGCTGGATTCCTCGAACTCCTGGCTCCCGGCGGGGCGCACCAGGCGCGTGAGGGTGTCGGCATCGGAGAGGTAGTCGAGGTGCAGCGTGCCGTCGGCGTCGTGAGTGAACAGCCGGAGTGAATCGTCGGGGACGGTCATCGGCAGCTCGCTGAGCGGCTCGGCGAGAGGATCGATCAGGCTCGGGTCTTCCTCCGCACCCATCAGCCAGGGATCCCCAGCAGGACCCACGGAGAGCGCGAAGCTCTCGCCGGCGTAGGGGGGGAGGCTGGTGAAGAGCGTGGTCGCGTCCTGCTCGAGCGAAACGAACCACGCGCTGTCGAGTCCGCCGACGGCCAGGAAGGCGCCCGCTCGATCGGCGCGCGGCGCAACGGCCAAGGTCGGCACCGCCCAGTCGCGGACATCGCAGCGCACCGAGAAGTCGACGCCGACGGGGCACTCGTCACTCAGGCACTCCGTGTCGACGGGCAGACCGGAGCAATCCCCCGTGTACGAGTGAGGAGGCAACGACGGAACACCGCTCGCTCCGCCCGTGCCCGCTTCGCCCGTGCCGCCGGTGCCGTTCCCCTCGTCGTTGTCAGTCGTGCTTTGCCCGCATGCCCCCAAGAGCGCGCAGATCACGCCGACGCACCCCACCCCCAAGCCAAGTCGAAAGCCCATGGTCCCTCGTCCCATCTGAGGCCCGTCCACCGGGGAGCGCAAGGCGCCCGCCCGCTTGCGACAGCTACCGCGCCCGAGCCGCCAATGAGCCGCGAGCGAGCCGCCCGCGAGCCGCAGCATTCAACCCCGTGAAATGCCGCTCAAACAGCCCCCGTCACGAGTCCTTGACAGTCCAGCCTGGCCCACTATGTTTCGCCCCACCTGACGCGCGGTGGAGCAGTCTGGTAGCTCGTCGGGCTCATAACCCGAAGGTCGTAGGTTCAAATCCTGCCCGCGCAACCAAAGGAAACCGCCCATCCTGGATGACCTCCAGGGTGGGTTTTTCGTTTTGGGCCAGGCTTGGGCCACGGCCTCGGGGGAGAGCCGGGGCCGGCAAGTCCATGGGGGACTTTGCCGGCTACACCATGGGCAGCTCGTGCGAGTCAGGAAGCACGTGGCAAGGCCCATCAAACGTGGTGACAAATGGCGGATCCGCTGGCTGGATGCCGACGGTAAGCGCCGGAGCGAAGTCTACCACCGCAAGGCGGACGCGGACCGAGCCCTATTGGCTCGGCTGAGCGCCGCCGACGCAGAGAGACGTGGGCTCCGACCTCGGATTGAGGACGGGCGCACATTCGCCGAGCTGGCCGACCGCTGGCTCGCCTACCGGGCAGCGGCCAAGCGCTCCAAGGGCGACGACGAGAGCATGCTTCGCCGCCACCTGCGGCCGTTCTTCGGCGAGCAGCGCCTATCCCGGA
>DATIDO010000553.1:0-2644 GCA_035456245.1 Polyangiaceae bacterium | reverse complement strand
GGGCTTGGCTGCCTCGCCGTGGTGCCCAGCGCCTTCGCCGACGACGTCGTCGCCCCCGAAGGCCCCGATCGGGCGCCGCCCCCTCCCCCCAAGGCCACCCAGGACGACGGCAGCCTGACCGCCATCGTCACCCCACCGGTGGCGATCGAGACGCCCGTCCCCGACGTCGAGACGCCCCGCTCGGTCGAGGTCATCCTGGAGCTGACCATCGATCGCGAGGGGCACGTCACTCGGGCGGCCGCCGTCTCCGGTCCGGAGCCGCACGCCAGCGCCTCGGTCAGCGCCGCCTATTCGTTCCGCTTCGAGCCGGCCCGTCAGGGCGATCGCGTGGTCCCGGCTCGCATCCATTTCTTGGTGCGCTTCGAGCCGGTCGAGCCGGGTCCGAGCGAGCCGGCCCCCAACGGAACCTCTGCCCCCGCAGCGCCCGCCGAGCGTCCGCAGGCCGTGGTGACCACCCACAACGTCGAAGAAGTCGTGGTCGTCGGGCAGTTGGCCGAGGATCCAGGCTCACGGCGCATGTCCCGCGCCGAGACGCGCAACCTGGCTGGAGCCTTCGATGATCCGCTGCGCTCGGTCGAGGTGATGCCCGGCGTCACACCGATGGCCACGGGCTTGCCCCTGTTCTTCGTGCGCGGCGCGCCTCCCGGCAACGTCGGCTACTTCGTCGACGGTGTCCGCATCCCGCTGCTCTATCACGCCTTCCTCGGACCTTCCGTGGTCCACCCGGCGTTCCTCGAACAGGTGACGTTGAACGCGGGCCCGGCGCCCGTGCGCTTCGGTCGCTACGCTGGCGCGGTCGTCGAAGCCACCATGGCCCGACCCAGCGATCACTTCCGAGCCGAGGCCAACATCCGCCTGATCGACGCTGGCGCCTTCGTGCAGACGCCCTTTGCCAACGGCAAGGGCTACGCGATGTTGAGCGGCCGCTACTCGTACACCGGCCTGCTGCTGACGCTGCTCAGCAACGATCAGCGAGTGGACTATTGGGACTACCAGGGCTTGGTCGGCTACCGGCTCGGCAAGCGGGACGAGCTGAGCGTCTTCACCTTCGGCGCCTTCGACTTCGGCGGCAGCACCCAGACGGCGGGAGGGACCGAGTTCCATCGCATCGACGTGCGCTGGGACCACGAGTTTTCGGCCCGGTCCAAGATGCGCTGGGCAGTCACGACCGGACGCGACCAGACCCAGTCCACCCAAGGCTTCGTCTCGGACAACGCGCTGATGAGCCGCCTCTCCTTCGAGAACAAGCACGACGACATCGTCGTGCGCAGCGGGGCCGACGTGACCTTCGACGACTACGGCATGGAGATCGATCCAGCGGTCGCCGAGCCCGAAATCTACCTCGATCTGTTCCCGCCGCGCGTCGACGCGGCCGGCGGTGTCTACACGGATCTGGTGTTCTTTCCGAACGGGCCCGTCCAAGTCATCCCCGGCGTGCGCGCCGACGTGTACTCCTCGCTCGGCAACACTGCGATCGGCGTCGACCCGCGCATCTCCGCCAGCTACCGCATCACGCCCCGGCTCAAGGCCACGCACGGGCTCGCCTTGGCCCACCAGACGCCCAACTTCGTCCCGCAGATCCCGGGTGCCGCCGTCGCTGGCCTGGAGGGCGGCCTGCAAGAGAGCCTGCAGGCCTCCTCCAACTTCGAGATGTCGCTGCCCTGGGAGATCACCGCGTCGGTCGGTGGCTTCATCAACATGACCAACAACCTGAGCGACCCGGTCGGTCTCACTCAGTCGCTGGCCATCGACGAGACGAGCAAGAACCTGCGCGCCCTCGGCCGAGCAGCTGGCATCGAGGTCTACATCAAGCGCCCCCTCACTCGGCGGCTCGGTGGCATGCTCTCCTACACGTTCTCGGGGAGCTCGCGCTCGTTCGACAACATCACCACCGTGCCGGGCTACGATCGGCCCCACGTCCTCAACCTCGCGCTCACCTACGACATCTGGGACAGCTGGCGCCTCTCCGGCAAGCTGGCCTTCATGAGCGGCGTGCCCGGCCGGCGCACCACGGTCGACGGCTTCGTCTTCGACCAGAGCCGCAGCGATCCCTTCCTGCGCCTCGACCTGAAGCTGAGCAAACGCTGGTACTCGAGCGAGACCTTCTACTGGACGACCTATTTGGAAGTCTTGAACGCCACCTACTCGGGACAGGTGTCGAGCCGTACTTGCACGGTGGACGGCTGCACCGACAAGGGGACCGCCCCGCTGCTCTTGCCCAGCCTGGGCGTCGAGATGGGCTGGAACTGAGCTCGCTCTAGGCGGCCATCAGCCCGGCCGCTGCGGCTCGCAGCTGCCTCGCTAGCCCGCGCCTGAGTGCGACCGCCTCGGCAACCGGGGGCAGTCCCAGCATGCCGCGTTCGAACGCGTTCGGCTCCGGCGGCTCCGCGCCCTCCTCGAGTCGGCGCAAGGCAACTTCCAGTTCGGCCTCCAGGACTCGGCGCTCGTCATCGTTCAACCGCTCGAGGTAGATGCCGTGCAGATCCCACGCCAGCTGCGCGTGGCTCGCTTCGTCGGCTGCGATGCGCGCGAGGTCCACCCGCAGCTCCTCGTTCGTTGCCGCGCTGGCCTGACGAGCCACCAAGAGCGCCGCCTGCGTTTCTGCCACGCAGCCTTCACGAGCGTTTTCGATGGCCAGCTCGAG
>DATIDO010000552.1:0-4932 GCA_035456245.1 Polyangiaceae bacterium | reverse complement strand
CGCCTGACCGAGCTGGAGACGTCGCTCGAGCAGGCTCGGCAGAAGGCTCACCAGGGTGAGCTCGCCCACGTGGCGGCCGAGAAGGACCTGGCCCGCACTCGCTCGGACATCGAGCGCGTCGAGCGCCGCCAGCAGGTCATCGAGGACGAACTGCTGCAGCTGCGCCAGAACCAGGAGGACGCCGCTCTGGCCGAGGCCGAGTTCCGCGCCCAGCTGGACGACGTCCGCGCCCGACTGGAGGCCGCTCGCGGCCAGGCAGCCGAGGCCGAGGAGCGCTTGGCTGGTTGGCGCGAGCGCGTGTCACTGCAGGCCTCGCTGGTCACCGAGCGCAAGGTGCGCCTGGCCCAGGTGAAGGAGCAGACCGAGGCGGCGCGTGTGTCGATCGACCGCATCTCGACCCAGCTGCACGAGCTGCGCGAGCGCGCTCGCCGGCTGACCCAGGAGTCGCTCGAGACGGCGCACGCCCTGGGCGAGACGGCGGCCCGCCTGGTGGCCTGCCGCGAGGGTCGGATCGAGGCGGCCCGCGCCTCGGTCGAGGCTCACCGCGAGCTGGAAGAGGCCCGCGCCGAGCTGGAGGCCGCTCGTTCGACCCTCGGTGAGCGCGAAGGCCTGCTCCGCGAGCTGCGTGTGGCTCAGACCGAGCACGACGACGCAGCGCGCGAGCACGAGATGGCTCTGCAGCGCATCGAGATCGGCATGAGCCACCTGCTCGCCACCGTGCGAGAGAAGTTCCGTGGTCTCGATCTGCGGCGCGTGATGGGCGACTACCACATGCGCGCGATCCCGGACGAGGAGCACAAGCGCCGCATCGAGGAGCTGACCAAGGCCATCGATCGCATCGGTCCGGTCAACCTCGACGCCGAGCGCGAGTTCCAGGACGCCGAGAAGCGTTTCTTGGACCTCAACGCCCAGAAGGTCGACATCGAGAAGGCCCTGGCCGAGCTCGAGAAGGCCATCAAGCACATGGACCGCGAGAGCAAGACGCGGTTCCAGGAGACGTTCGACGCGGTGAACGAGCTCTTCAAGAAGAGCTTCGTGAAGAACTTCCGCGGTGGCCGCGCCGAGCTGCGCCTCACCGATCCGGAAGACATGCTGACCACCGGCGTCGACATCATCGCTCAGCCGCCCGGCAAGAAGCTCGGCAACATCGAGCTGATGAGCGGTGGTGAGAAGGCGCTGACGGCCGTGAGCCTCATCTTCGCCATCTTCCAGCATCGCCCCTCGCCGTTCTGCGTGCTCGATGAGGTCGACGCGCCGCTCGATGAGGCCAACGTGTCTCGCTACAACGAGGCCATCCGCACCATGACCGCCAACTCGCAGTTCATCCTGATCACCCACATCAGGAAGACGATGCAGAGCGTCGACGTGCTGTACGGCGTCACCATGGGCGAGCCCGGCGTGTCCCGCCTGGTGAGCGTGAAGGTGAACGACGGTGCCCAGGCCCGTTCGGAGATCCTGCAGGCTTCGCGCGGCGAGCTGATTGGCGCCGACGCCACCGAGAGCGCCCAGGTCGCCTGAGCCCCCTAGGTTCCCAAGGCACGGAGCGAAACGACAGCCCCGGCAGAAATGCCGGGGCTTCGTTCATTTTCAGGGACTTGCACCTCCTGCGCCACCCAGGCCGGAGCAGCGAGCCAGCGCCTCGGCGTCGGTCTCGGTCTTCCCTGCCTGCGTGGTGGGCGTCACCCATTCGAGCGCGGGAGTGAAGGCGTCGTGCGGATCTCGATCGGCGAAGCCCGGGCAGCGCAGCAGGAGCTGGTCCTTGGTCGAGAGCCCGTCGCCGAGCCAGGCCACGCCGGGATCGAAGCCGACCTGTCCGAAGCTGTCGGTCACCTCACCGCCGCAGCGCACCACCAACGCATCGTTGCCGTTGAAGAGCGCCGAGCCCAGCGCGGGCACGCAGCCCTCCGCTGGAGGTGTCGAGGCGGTGCAGGCCAACACCCGGTCCGTCACCGCCGGCAACGACACGTGTCGATAGACCGTGGTTCGCCCGTTCGTGAACAGGTCGAGGGTGCATTCACCAGCGGAGGGTGGTCGGCCACCCTGTAGTGTGAATTCGAGGTACTTCGCGCCACGAACGGTCTCGTGATAGCGGCTGATGATCAGCCGTGCGTTCACGGGAGGCGAGGCGCTGCCCCCGCTTCCCGCCCCCACGGCGGCTCCTCCCGTGCTCCCGTCGTGCTTCTCGACCAGCTCCGGAGGCACGCTCCCCCCGCCCCCCAGCCAGGGATTGGGGCGATTCCCGCCGCTCGACGAATCCTCGTCCACCGTGAGCTCGGGGCCGAAATAGGCAGCACCGTCGGCCTCCCCTCGCTCGGGGACTTCGAGCGGGGGACCGCAGGCCCCAAGCGGACCAGCGAGGAACACCCAGAGACGGAATCGATGCGTCATGAGACGGCATCGGCCGCGCCCCACCGCCGTTGTGTGAAATCGAACGAAGAGGCGACGTTCGCGCGGCCCCTCGAAGCACGCACGAACCGGCGCTCCGAAGACACCGCTCCGAAGAGCGCTCGGCGAAAGGCGCTCCGCCGAGCCGTCGGCCTTCAGAGCTCGCTCGGCGGCGGAGGTCCCTGCTCGAGGAGCCGCACGATACGGTGCTCGTTCCCGAGACGCGCCCGAAGTGCAGAGAGGAACGCCTCGTCCTTGGAGAGCTCGGCGGGCAGCAGCATGTCGGCCTCGGCGCTCGAGATCTCCAGGAAGTTCCCGGCAATCCACTCACTGCGCGTCACCGCGTCCCAGCGTACGAAAGGACGGGCGATGAACGAGCTCATCCCCTTGATACCGTTCGTATAGAGGGTAGTGGTCCCCAGACGACCGGCCAACCAGCGAACCCCGTAGAAAAGGGCGACCCCCGTCGAGCCCAACACGAGCAAATGTTGCAGGTTCTTCGCCTTCAGGAGCGCAAACCCGAACAGGGGGACCAGGCTCCAGGCAACGCTACGCAACTGGGCCGCCCCCTGACCGACGTACCGTCCAATGATCTCTCCACGTTCGTTGTTCGCCATGCTCTCCCAAAAGGTAAGTGAAGTGGAGGCCGCCCCCCAGCCCTCTCGAACTCGTCAGGCCCCCGACCAGCGCGCCCGCAGGTGGCTGAACAGCAAGGCCGTCCCCCGCAAGCGCCGCTCGGAGCGATCGGGTTGAGCCTGCCAATCACCGGCCAGGCCTTCTCGCGTCAGGATGTCGTCCAGGCTTCCCCAACGCTCGCGGCTGTCGCCTTGCGCGCGCGCGGCGTCGCAGTAGCTGCCCTTGAGCGACCAAGCCGCCCGCTCGACCCCCAGGGCGCCGAACAGATCGAGGGAGGAAGGGTGGAACGCCACGAGCCGGCGCGACCCCAAGAACGTCTCGAGTCGACTGCGGGCCGTCTGCTGGTCCACGGCTCGTGCCTCGTATTGTGCGGCGTCGATTCCGAGGTGTCCGAGGCGAACCGGCAGGACTCCGTCGGAGCGCAGCAGCACGCTCAGGCTCTGGCCGCTGTCCGGCAGCAGGACCCCGACCACCAACGCCTCGCGTGGCGTGTTTGCAGCCACCCCATCGCGCGGCGGCCGCACCGTCTCGCCGTACACGATGGCCACCTCGTCCAGCGGGGCAAACAGGTCATCCGGGGGGCGATACTCCCGACCGCGCCCGCGCACTCGCGTTCTGCTGGTGACCTCACTCGGGCGCCGCGCCGCGATATTGCGATCGATCATCTCGCGGAAGATCTCGTGGAGCTGCCCCACCTCGAGCTCCGGCTCCACTCGACCGAGCACCAGGGCCACCGACTCGAGCGTGGACAGGTAGGTGTCCTTGGGCTCCCGCCGGATCCGGTAGTTGCTCGGCTGCTCGGGCGTGAACTTCACGCGAGGCAGAGCCATCAGTTCGGGCACGTTGCGCAGCAACGTCTTGGCGCAGTGCCACGTCCCGTCGAGCACGACCACCGTGTCCGGCTGCTCTTCGGCCGGGATCTCTTCGAGCGCGCGCGCGTCGTCACTCGGGAAAAGCAGCGCGGTCCGCTCGGACAGGCCCAAGCGCGCGACCTGCTGACCCAACGTGCGCAGCGGCCCCGTCACCAACTCGCCTTTCGCCAGCGAGCCGATGACCAAGCGTGCCGTGCCCACCGGATGGAATCGCTCACGAGGGTGCTGAACGATCACCACGCGCGTGCGGTTCGCCAGGCGAGGCAGCGAGGCACAGCAGCACAGCGCCTCGGGCCGAAAGCACGAGTAACAGGTCGCGCGTGCATCCGGCGCCTCGTCGCTCGTATGCGTCAGCGGCTTCGCAGTGGCCTTCATCGAGTCGCGGGCTATAGCAGGACACGCAAAATTAGCATGTTTTTCGCTCAACTACGGGACGGGGTTTCAGGCGAAACTGGAAAGAGCCACGCCCGAGGACGTCGGGCCGGACCGGGCCGCGCCAACGCGCCTTTCTTGAGCGGCCGGTGATGATAGTGTCCGCGCGCCGAGGAGCCCCCCAGTGAACGCACTGATCTCATTCTTCCGACGAGTCTTCGCCCCCAACCGCATGGATGGCCCGTTCTGGGTTCTGTGGATCTTCGCCTTCATCCCGCTCATGGCTGCCTACTCGCTCTACCGCGGCGATTGGGCTCAGGTGCGGATCGGGCCGGCGCTGGCCGTCTGGTACCTGATGACGCTCGGCGTCTCGCTCGGCTTCCACCGCTACTTCTCGCACAAGTCGTTCGTCACCAGCCGCTTCTTCCAGTTCGTGCTCGCCTTCCTCGGCACGGCCAGCGGACAGACGGGCCCCATCTCCTGGTCGCTCATGCACAAAGAGCACCACGAGACCTGCGAGACCGAGGTCGATCATCATTCGACCAACGTCGGCTTCTGGCACGCACAGGGCTTCTTCCTCTGGACGAGCAAGCCGCGCGTCGCGAACCTCGAGGCATCTCCCTGGTTCAAGTTCCCGGAAATCGCACTGCTCGAGGCGCTGGCCCCC
>DATIDO010000551.1:0-6975 GCA_035456245.1 Polyangiaceae bacterium | reverse complement strand
GATGTGGTGGATGTCGTGTTCACTGGCCAACGCGCCGGTGAATTCGACCAGTGCATTCAGTCCATGCATGACGGAATCACCGGGGGCGTCGGTCGGAGGGACCGACGCCGTACCCTCGGGCTCGGAAGAGTCCGCCATCTTTGGACTTTAACACGAATCGCCGGGCCGTCGTCCGATGGTTCCATTGGCGCCCTCCCGGCCCGGGGCTATAACTGGGGCCCTCCCACACCCTCCCACGTAGGTCGCTCGCGCGTGGCTGCCCCCACTCGCGGCGGCTTGCACGAGCCGCGTGCTTCCAATTGCTCCCCTGCTTTCGGATGAGCCAGTCGCCTTACCCCTCTGTCCCCTCGGCCCCGCTGTCGTCGTCTCCCCGTCCCACCGCGGACTCCGGAACCGTCGTCATCGATCCGGTGGCGCGTGTTCCTTCGAGTCGACCCGTAGCCTCGGCCACGCCACGACGACGGCGCAGCGTCGAGTCCACGCTGGTTCTGCGCAACCGTCAGCTCGACAACCTGCGAGCCGAGGTTCGCAAGCAGTACGCGGCCTTCCGCTTTCGGCGATTCGGCTCGCTGGTCCTCTGGGCCGGGCTCGGTGGTGCGGCGGTCCTCCTGGGGGCCTTCTTGGCGCGGGGCTTCGACGAGGGGGAGGCGACCTCGGGCGCGCAAGCCCAGGCCGTGCAGGCTGAGGCTGCAACGGTCGAGGCTGCTGCAGTACCCGTGGTGAGCCGGCCCGCGCCGGCGCGGACGGAGAGCGCTACCGCGACCGAGCCTGTGCCTGCCCCCACGGCAGCCGCCCCCGCGGCTCCTGCCCCCACCACGGCTCCTGCCCCCACCACGGCTCCTGCTCGAACCGCAGCGACGCCTCGCCCGCAGGCCAAATCCCGGAGTGGCGCTGCCCCAGCAGAGCCACTGACCCTCGACCAATTGCCCACCCGCTGAGTCGAGCGTGAGCGCTGTGATCGAGTCATCGGGCGGGACGGCGCGGGACGGCGTCGCGAAAGTCGGAGCAACCGAACAGGGCCTGCCGCCCTTGTCCGCCGAATGGCTCGCGGTGCTCGCCTACACGGTGGCCGTGATCCTGTTCGGTGCTTGGGTGCGCATCAGCGGTTCGGGGGATGGCTGCGGCCAGCACTGGCCGACGTGTCAGGGCGAGCTGGTCCACCTGCCGCGCAAGCTGGCGACCGTGATCGAGATGACCCACCGCGTCACCTCGGGGCTTTGCCTCGTGGCGGTCATCGGCGCTGCGCGCCGCACGTGGAGTCGACGTCCAGCCGGTCACCCGGCGCGGCGCGCGGCTCTGTGGTCGTTCGTCTTCGTGCTCGGTGAGGCTCTGGTGGGTGCGGTCATCGTGCTGGCCAAGAAGACGGGCAACGACACTTCACTCGCGCGCGCCATCATCATGGCGCTCCACCTGGTCAACACCTGCCTTCTCACGTTCGCCTTGGCATGGGCCGCGCGCGCGGATGCTCCCGGCGCTGACGGGGCTGCTGCCGAGGGAACGACTGCTGGGGGAAATAGAGCCGAGGCCGTACGCTTCGATTTCTCGGCGCCGCGGGCCCGTTGGGCGCTTTGGGGCGCGCTGGGGCTCTTGCTCGTCTCGGCAGCCGGCGCGGTGACGGCGCTCGGCGATACGGTCTTTCCCGCTACGGAGCACTCGCTGCTCGCCAACGTGGGGGGCAACGCTCACTTCTTGCAGCAGGTGCGGGGCTTTCATCCCGTTCTGGCGACGCTCGTGTCGGGGCTCGCGTTCTGGCTCTCGGTTCGGATCGCCCGTTCGCGGCTGGCGCTTCGAGTCTTTCACGCGTCGCTGACTGCGCAGCTCGCGCTCGGCGTGGCGAACGTCTGGCTCTTGGCACCCGGCTGGATGCAGGTCCTGCACCTGGGCGTGGCGAACGCGGTGTGGCTCGCCTGGTGCTGGTTGCTGCTCGAAGCTGCCGAGGGCCAGCCCGCCGAGACGGTCGCTCCGGCACGCTGAGTCGCCGCGGGGCGGGTTGGGCGGCGGCGCAGGGTGGTGCGCGACGGCGCCACGGAGCGGCGGCTTGCGCTCGGGTGAAGTCGGTCGCGCCGGCGCGGGTGGATTCAACTGAGCAGGCGGTGGCTCTGTCGGTGGTCGTGCGGTCCCACCTCGGGCCGGGGCCCGAGAATCAGCAGAGTGGGCCGGGGCCCACCCCATCGAAACAGGCGGGGACGTGCGCGTCGGTGTCTTGGTGTCGCGCCTGTTTCGGCGTCGGTGCCGCTTTCCAAAACGGCCCCCCGCTAACTCGTCCCCAGGGTGACTATTCGTGGTGGAGCGGGGCGCGAGAGCGAGCCGAATTCTCGGGCGTCAGGTGGGACCGCCAGCGTTCGATAGTCCCCCTGGGGACGAGTTAGCAGAACGCGATTTAACGGAGGCACCTCAGGAGGGAGAGCGCGCACGGGGATGAGTTCGTCGCACCGGCGCGGATGAGCGTCGCGCCGGCGCGGGGCGTCGCGCTGGTCGCGCCAGCGCGGGTGATGGCGTCGCGCCGGCGCGGATGAGTTCGCCGCCGAATCGCGGTGACTCAGGGGCAGGTCTGGTACTGGTGCTCGGGGTGGGCCGAATCACACCAGGCCTGACGCTCGGCGGCAGCGGGCGGGCACTGCGGCTCCTTGTACGCGAGACGCGCGCCGGTCTTCAGGTACTTCGCGGTGTTGTACGTGACGCAGTATCCGAGCTCGGCCGGGGACTCGTAGCTGATCGCATCGAAGTCGACCGTCTTCGTGCAGGTCTCACACGTGGCCGTGCTCCCACCCGTGCTCGCAGCACCACCCGTGCTCGCAGCGCCGCCGGTGGCCGCGCCGCCACCCGTGCTCGCACCGCCACCGGTTGCCGCACCGCCACCCGTCGCCGCACCGCCACCCGTGGCTCCGATCAGTCCGCCGCCGGTCGCCGTCTCACCACCCAAACCCGAGCCGCCCGTAGCTGTCGTGACAGGGCCATCATCGGTGATGGGCTCGGCACAGGCGTAGGCAAACGAAGCGGCAGCAATCAGCGAAAGCAGGGCAATACGGGTCATGGCGAAATGAGAAGGGAAACGGGGACTGTGGTCATACTGTAAAGCGGGGAAGCGATACCATCAAGGAGTTACCGGGATAGTGAAACTTGGTGGTGAGGGTCCCGATGACCGCGGTGAGTGTGGGGACGGACTAGGGTCCGCGTTAGGGTCCGCGCCATGACCACTGCCGAGCGCGTCGCCGATTTCGCCCGCGACCATCTCGAAGACACCATCAGCGAGCTCACCAACTACCTGCGCGTCCCCGCCATCAGCTGCGACGCCGCTCATCATGCCGACGTCGCCACGCTGGCTGGCCGCATCTCGAGCGATCTCTCGGCGCTCGGCTTCGAGAGTCAGGTGCGTTCGCTCGACGGCGCGCTGCCGCTCGTGGCCGCCGAACGTCGCTGCTCGCGCGCGGACGCGCCGACGTTGCTCGTCTACGGACATTTCGATCTGCAGCCCGTGCGCGGTGAGGCGTGGTCGAGCCCTCCGCACGAAGCGCGTCGCGAGAAGACCAGCGATGGGGAGCGCCTGTTCGCGCGTGGCGCGGCGGACGACATGGGCGGCTGGGTGAGCCATTTGGCGGCCATTCGCGCCTGGCTCGAGGTGGCCGGCGATCTGCCGCTCCACCTGCGGCTCCTTCTCGAA
This sequence comes from Polyangiaceae bacterium, assembly GCA_035456245.1. GTDB lineage: Bacteria > Myxococcota_A > Polyangia > Polyangiales > Polyangiaceae > NIC37A-2. Next base: position 3,314 of record DATIDO010000551.1, on the reverse strand, counting down.
GGAGAGGAGGAGATCGGCTCGCCCAACCTGGAGCGCTACATGGACGCGTTCCCCGGTGATTTCGCTGCCGACTTCATGGTGCTCACCGACTGCGAGAATCCGTCGATCGATCTGCCGGGGCTCACTACGTCGCTGCGCGGGCTCTACGAGGTCGAGTTGGTCTGCGAAGCGCTGACGTCCGACGTGCACTCGGGTCTGTGGGGCAACATGGCGCCCGACGTCGGCTGGGCCTTGGTCAGCGCGCTCGGTCGCCTCGTCGACGAGCACGGTCGTCCTCGCTTCGGCGCCATGGAAGTGCCGGAGGCATTCCGGCAGGGCGCGCGCAGCATCCCGCTCGACGCCGAGGTCATCCGCGAGGGCGCGCACCTGCTGCCCGGCGTCGAACCACTGCCCGAAGTAGGCCGCCCTGCGGCCGAGTGGCTGTGGCGGCAGCCGGCCATCACCATCCTCTCCACCACCCTGCCGCGCCCCGATGGCCACAAGAATGCCTTGCGCGCGTCGGCGTCCGCGAACCTGTCGATCCGCATTCCTCCGGGGCGAACCAAGGAGCAGCTGCGCAACGAGCTCGAAGCGCTGGTGCTGCGCGACGCGCCGCTCGGTGTACGAGTGCGCCTGGTCGAGCGGGCCGGTGGCGCCGAGTCGTGGCTCTACGAGCCTCGCGGGCCGGCCTTCGAAGCGGCCGATCGCGCGTACGCGAAGGCGTGGGGACGACCGCTGGTGCAGATCGGCATCGGTGGTTCGATCCCGTTCGTGGCACTGTTCGGTCGGCGCTACGCTCATCTACCGCTCATCTTGAACGGTGTGATGGATCCGAAGACCGGCGCGCATGGTCCCGACGAGTCGCTGCACCTGGGCGTGTTCGAGAAGGCCATCCTCGCCAACGTGCACCTCTACGACGAGCTGGCGAGCTGCCCGACGAGCGGCTGATAGGCCTGCGCGTCACTCCGAGCTGACGCTTCAGCGACGAACGGAATGATTCATCGCGGTCCGAAACGGGCGCGAGTGCTCGCCTGTGTACCGCTTCCACGGTGAATGTCGGTCGGCGCTCTCTAACTCACCAGAAACACAGGTGCCGCTTGGATCGGCCATTGGACCGAGGTCGTGAAAGCGCCCAGGTTGTGTTGATGACGATTGAAAGAGCTTCCAGCGGTGCGTAGATGCCGGTCGAGGGCTGAAATGAAATCGCTTCGCATCGGTTTGCTTTTGGGAACGTTGGTTCAGGTCTGTGCCTGTGCGGTCGGCAGTGAAGTCGACGACGGCGCTGGCACGGGTGGCGCCCCGCTGGGCACGGGTGGCGCATTCGGTACGGGCGGAGTTCCCGGAACCGGTGGCGCAGCTTTGGGCACGGGCGGCGTTCCGCTCGGCACCGGTGGCGTTCCACTGGGCACGGGTGGCGTACCGGTGGGCACGGGCGGAGTCGCAGCGACCGGCGGCACCAGCGGTGGCTCGCAGCAAGACAGCGTGTTCGCGACCGACGGCTACGGGACGAGCGGTGACTGGCACGGCTACCTGTTCACGGCCATCGACGAGAACGGCTCGACCGTCGCCCCCGTCTGTGGCGCAGCGGGCTCCTGCTATTCGACCTCCGGCAAGAAGGTGTGCGCGTCGGGTAACCTGACGGCCGCCGATGATTCGTTCGTGATGATTGGCTTCAATCTCAACCAGGGAACGACGCCTCCGAACGATCCGGTGGCCTGGACGACCACGGGCACCGGAGTGACGGTGACCGTCGCCAACCCCGGCAACACCGATTTGCGCATCAAGGTCGACGTGGGCGGTACCGAGTACTGCGCGCCGCTGCAGAAGGTCTCGACGGCTCAGACCATCTCCTGGGCCGCATTCAAGACGGCCTGCTGGGGCTCGTCGGGCACGACGCTGCCGGCCAGCTCGGCGATTCAAGCCATCGCCGTGCAGGTGCCAGGCAAGGCGGCAGGCACGACGCCCTACAACTACTGCCTCGTCAACATCGCAGCGGCTCCCTGAGTGAGGCTGACTGGCTGAAGCCGGCAGGATGAACCCGAGCGGCATCGTCGAAAGGCGATGCCGCAGTTCGGGCCCCGGTCCATCACATCCAGCGCATCCGACCGAGCCACCGCAACGCTCGTCTCTCCGCCAGCTCTAGCGACGGCACCAGCCACCACCAGCTCCAACGATGGCGCCGAGAGCGCCTCACTGAACTGGCATGGCGCCCGGCTGCTCGGCAACCCAAGCGGCGCGCCGATTCGCCCGTTCGAGCACGACGTCGGGCGCTTCGCCGCGGCACAGCCCGACGATGAGCTCGGCGGCGAATGCATCGCCGGCGCCCACGGGATCACTGCCGCGCGACGGAACGGCCGGTGCATCGTGCTGGCTCAGCGCACCGCTGGCTTCGCGCACCGTCAGGCGCGCGCCCCGGGCGCCCCGCGTCACCGCGAGCCAGCGCGCCCGACCTTCGAACACGATCTCCTCGACGGGGCGAGCCCAGGCCTGGGTCAACCAGGCCAGCTCCTCTTCGTTGCACTTCACCACGTCGACCCGGCGCACGACGTCGAGCAACCAGTCCACGTCGACGAAAGGCGGGCGCAGGTTCACGTCGAGCAGGAGCAGCGGGCGAGACCCATTGGTGCTCGACGACTCATTCGGACTCGACGAGCCGTTCGTGCTGGGAGTGAGAGTGTCGAGCGCCCGCTCCAAGCTCGCCCTGCTCACGGACGAGCGCGCCGCGAGCGAACCGAAGCAGAAAGCATCGAGCGCTCCGAGCGCGGCGATGCCGTTCGGCGGCAGCTCGATGTGATCCCAAGCGACGTCCTCGAGGATCGTGTAGCTCGGCTGTCCGTCGTCGAAGCGCACCACCACGCTGCCCGTGGGGAAGCGCGGATCGACTTCGAGCCCGCTCGTGTCGAGACCTCGCTCCTCGAGCAGGGAGCGGGCCTCCCGGCCCAGGTCGTCATCGCCGATGCGGCTCACCAGGATGGCCTGGGCGCCAGCGGCGCGAGCATGAAAGGCGAGGTTGGCCGGGGCGCCGCCGAGGTGCCTGGCGCCTTCCGAGTGCGGGGCGGCGCTGGTGGGGCTGGTGCTGCCGGAGGGGGCGCTGCCGGAAGGGGCAGCGCCGGAAGGGGCAGCGTAGAGGTCCCAGAGCAGCTCGCCGAAGCTGGCGACGCGGGGAGCGGTCGAGCGGCGGTCGGCTGGGCGGGGTTCGGCTGGGCGGGCTTCGGACGGGCGGCTTTCGGACGAGCCTTGCCTGGCGCGGTCTTCGCTTGCCCCGCCCCCGGGGGGCGCGTAAGTCGGGGGCCCCATGAGCGTCTTCGACATCGTCGCCGTGATGTTGGGCATTT